>DXDC01000199.1 GCA_019115685.1 Candidatus Agrococcus pullicola | reverse complement strand
AGCGCGAGGATAAAGCTGCCTCGAACACGGTGCTCGAGAAGGTCGTCTCCGAGATGAAGGCGCGCATCTCGGCCCGCGCCATGAAGGAAACGGCGAGGAGGAAGTCGGCGCTGGAGTCGTCGACGCTGCCCGCGAAGCTCGTGGATTGCCGGTCGAAGAACGTCGACGAGACGGAGCTGTTCCTGGTCGAGGGTGATTCTGCTCTCGGTACCGCTAAGCCGGCGAGAGACTCCGAGTTCCAGGCCATTCTGCCGCTGCGCGGAAAGATCTTGAACGTGCAGAAGGCATCGGTTGCCGACATGCTCGCGAACGCCGAGTGCGCAGCCATCATGCAGTGCATCGGCGCGGGCTCCGGCCGAACATTCGACATCGATCAGATCCGCTACGGTAAAATCATCATCCTCTCCGACGCGGATGTCGACGGTGCGCATATCCGCACGCTGATTCTGACCCTGCTGTACCGGTACATGCGGCCCCTGATCGAGGAGGGTCGCGTCTACGCTGCGGTGCCTCCTCTGCACAGGGTGCAGATCAAGAATCCGCGGAAGCAGGACGAGGTCGTCTACACGTACTCGGACGCCGAACTGCAGAATCTGCTCAAGAAGCTGCGACGTCAGGGCAAGTCGTGGGTCGAGCCGCCGCAGCGCTACAAGGGCCTCGGCGAGATGGATGTCGATCAGCTCGCAGAGACGACGATGGATCGTGAGCGCCGGACGCTCCGCCGTGTTGCGATCGATGATGCCGAGGCGGCAAACGAGATCTTCGAATTGCTCATGGGCAGCGACGTGGCGCCGCGCAAGCAGCTGATCATGACGACATCGATCGATCGTGAACGCATCGACGCCTGACTCCTTCTCCTGGACGTCGTTGCTGCCGGTTCCGTCCTCGCTCTTATGCCAGCGTCGGGAACTGGAGCATCAGCCAGCTGGATGTGAGGACCGAACTCGCTACGAAGAGCAGTGAGACTGCGATAGCCCGTATCAGCCTGACACTGTTATCTGCGCGGCGTGCGGCCGCGCAAGCGACGAATCCGAGTGGCACGAGACCGAAACCGATGTAGATACCGATCGATTCGTACATCGCGAACAACATTGCGCTGGCAGCGGCGGCTATGGCGGCACCGCCCGAGATCAGCGCGATCGTGCGCGGTGTGAGCAACGGGCGGCGCTCCTTCGGCGTCGCCTGGAGATCGTCGAAGTATCGATGGGTCGGCACGTTCGCGTCGTTACGCGTGCTCATTGGCTACTTCGCTTTCCTCATCTGGCTCCGCCTCGTGCGTATCTTCGTCCGTCGATGCAGCAATGTCTCGCTGGTGCCTCACCGGCACGAGGAAGTGCAGGGTTATCAGGATGCTGCCGATGAATACGGGCCCCAGGTCGAATCCCCACAGTGGCCAATCGCCGCTTATCACCACGTCGGGGCGTATGGAGAGCAGGATGTGCATGGCGACATGGCTCAGCGGCGAAAGGACGCACATGATTGCACCGACAGTGATCGCGAAGTACCGCAGCCGAACCGCCCCTACGGTGAGGACACAGGCGAGCACAACGAGAATGCACACGTGAAACCACTGGAAGTGATCGCTGTAAAACCATTCCGTGCGCGACCGGACAAAGGAGCCTCCTGTGACGAAGAAGTAGAGATCGACGAAAAACCAGAACAGCGACAGCAATGAGCAGGAGACGATTCCGACGAGGACGTACAGCGGGACGAGCAAGAGACTTCGCAACGTCGCTGCCATGTCACTCGCCTCTCGCTCGGATTCGATATCGGCTGATCAATGCTCAGCAGAGCTGCCCGTCGCTTCGACGCTAGCGCGTCGGATTGTTTCCCTCAAGCAGTTTTCATCCGGCCGTCCGTCTTGTTCGGCTTCGGAGATTGCCGAAGGCTTGCATCACGCCTAGAACAGCATGATGCCGGGCAATATGGTGAAATAGACGGCCGCGGTGAGTATTGCGTGGGCACCGGCCGCGACAGAGAGGAGCGGGCCAGCACGGGAAGCACGACTACTCGGCGATCCGCCTGCCGTGCGAGGTCGAGCGCCAGAATGCTCAAGCCGGCGCAGATGATCGCAGGGAACGATACGGACGGATCCGGCAGCGTGTTGAGCCCGATCGCGACGATCGCGAGCACCACGGCAAGGAGCGAGAGCGACCGAGCCTGCCCGCTCCGTCGCTCACCCTGCGATTGCGTCGTCACGCTACCCGAACACCCAGTTCAGGATCAGGCTGCTGGCCAGGACAGCCCCAGACAGCACCAGGAACGAGACACCGAGCGCAGGCAGAGGAGCCGAATCTCTCGATCGGCTCGCCGGGAGACGACACACGCCACCGAGCCCGCGCGAACAAGGCCGAGCCCGATCGTGGAGCCGACAACCTCGTACTGCAGCAGCCACAGCGCGACCATTGCGCTGACGATTGCGAAACCACTGGCGAGGAGCGCTATGCTGCGTCGGCTCAGCAGCGGCTTTGACTTGCCCGCGGCGGTCCCTTCGTCGTCAAAGTATCGATGTACCTCACGTTCGCGTTGCTCTGACACTGAGCATCACCGCCCGCTTTGAAGAGTCATGTTCTCGCACGGTGCCAAGAGACTCGGTTCGCCCTTCCCCGGCCGTGCGCTCTTCGTCGATCGCGGCGGGCGGGTGCGGATCGGAACGTGGTCTGCGGAAGAAGTGGATGACGATCAGCACGCATCCAAGCGCGGGGGCGGTGAATTCGAACGGTCACAGCGAAGAACCGGAACCGGAACGCTCCCGCCGTCAGTAGGCAGGCGATGGTGACAAAGAGACAGATTCGGAGCCAATGCACCGCATAGTTCTCACTCCAGTGGGAAGAGTAGGCAGATGAGTCCAAGACAAAGCGATGGAAGATAAAGAGCACAAGCTCGATCTGCGAGAGAACCGCAGCAGCCAGGAGACCCACGAACGCGAACAGCGAGATCCGCAGCGTACCTGCCACTTCATCCACCTCTCCGTGCGCGCTCTGACGGAGCTGTGCTCCAGGCCAGACGCATGCTCCGAGGCTACCGATCGCGCATGCGGACTAGAAGATGAGCAACCGGATTGTTATGTTGCGGCAATATATGCGGTTTCGAATCGAACCTTCACGCTGTCACAGCGCCCGGAGGATGCGCTTGATCCTCGATTTCTTTGTCAGTGCGAAGCCGGCAGCCTGAGCCTGTTGGCGCAATCGTGATTCCGCTCGGCGCAGCGCCAACCCGCGTCGGATGAGGAAGGGGAGCGGCTTGCGAGCTTCACGAACGTCCCGGACGAACCTGCGCAGCATCGTCAGCGTGGGTGACTCGATGACGTACCAGGCGTCGCACCCGACCGAACGGCGTCGAAGTTCCTCGACGACTGCCGAGGCGAAGACTCCCTCTGCGATGACGGGCCCGCGTGCGACGCGAAGCCGCCGAGAACCCGATCTGCGAGAGATCGAGAGGTCGTAGACGGGAACCGTGACTTCGCGATGAGCTATAAGCCGCAGCAGCGCGTCGACCGCGTGCTGTGTGCGGAACGTTCCCACGTCATCCCAGTCGATCTCGCCGTAGGGCGTGCGGGGCAGTGGGTCATCCGCATCCTCATCGATCTCCCGGTAGAACGCGTCTAACTCGATTGCGGGCGCCCCGAATCTTCGGGCTATGTAAGACTTACCGGAACCGGATGCGCCGCCGACAATGATGAGGCGCGGATCGCCGCTAGGCACCGATGCGGCTTCCGACGGCTCCGATTTCCTGCTCCGTGCTGACACCCGAACCCGTGCGCGGAGCCCCGGACTCCGGCAGTTGCCGGAGACTTCCGTCTCGTCCGAGACCCATGGGAGCTGTTCCAACCCACCCCAGGGCCAGACTGCTCTCGCCGCGCAGCATTCTGTGGCTTGCGACGCCGCCGGTGCCGCGTCCCTTGACGGGGAACTCGTCGAGTTCGGAGACCTTGGCACGTGCGGCGTCCAGGCCCGCTAGTGTTTCGGCTCCGGCCGTGACAGTCACCACTTGCGCTCCTTCACCGACCGCCCCCGCGAAGATCACTCGGGCGTCGCCCTTGAGTGACATGCCCTTCATACCGGCCGCTCCCGGACCCTGGGTATTGACGGAGGAACTGGTGAAGCGCAGCAGCTGACCGTCGCTTGCAATCAAGACGATCCAGGACGCGTCATCGGCGACAGCAGCGCCGACGACTTCGTCTTTGCCCTTGAGACTGATGATTTCCACCGCGGTACGGTCGGGAATCGTCTCGGGAAGTACGCGCTTCACGGTGCCGCCCCTGGTAGCCACCAGAACCGGGGTTTTGCCCGTCAGCGGAATGATCGTGAGCGGCTTCTCCTTTTTCTCGAGTCCGACGGCGTAGTCCTTCAGTTTCATCCCCGCGCCCATGCCGATGCTGGAAGCCGGGACGGACGGGAGGTCGACGGCCGTGACTCGGAGCACACGGCCAAGGTTTGTGACGATGCCGAGGTCACCGCGT
>DXDC01000198.1 GCA_019115685.1 Candidatus Agrococcus pullicola | reverse complement strand
GCACGGCTGGTTCGACGGTGACGCGCTGTTCATGGCGTCGGGCCCGCCGTCGTCGCGCACGCGAGAGGTGCTGGCGCTCATCGAGGCCGGCGTCATCGAGCTCATAGGGCCGGAGGCGAAGGTCGAGTTCGACGAAGACGACCGGCTGTTCCGGCTTTCGTCACCCGTGTCCGGCCGCCGGGAACTCGCGCGCACGCTCGTCGAAACACGCATGTCGAAAGGCAAGGTGCCGGGCACCAGTGACCCATTGCTGCGCTCGCTCCTGGAGACGGGCCGTGCACGCATCCACGCTATCGAGGGCGTACCGACCGCAAGCCTGGAGGCGACGCTCGCCGAGATCGACGAGAATGTTCCGCACGGTTTCAATCTCGTGGACGCCCACGGGAACTCGGATGTACGGGTCGTCGTACTCGGGATACCCGCCCTCAGCACGCAGCCCGGCAGCGCGATCGGGGCAACGCCCGGCAAGCCCTCGCCCCTGCTCGCCGGTGCTGACATTGCCGCTAAGCAGATTCTGAGGCAGCGCGGGAGTCGCGAATGACATCGGATGCCGAGCACAGCAGTGCGCCGAGTCTCCGGCGCACCTTCGCCGGCCGAAGCAGGAATGCCGCTGCTGCCGGGCCCCAGCACCCGCGAGAAGCTGGTCGGGAGTTCAAGACGGGGCCCTTCGCGTGGGCGCTGATAGCCGACGCACAGCCTAGCGATCGACCCGCTCGCGATACCGTAGAGACATGGCTCCTGACCCGTCTGACACCGACTTCGACCGAGATGGAGATGCTGGCATCGACACGCGCCGACAGCACCCGTCCGCCAGCCCGGATCCAACGGCGAAGGGCATGACGCCGAAGCGCCTCTACGGCATCGTGGCGACGGCCGAGATGGTCACCTGGGCACTGCTCATCATCGGCATGATCGCACGCTACGGGTTCGATTTCCACTCGCTCATGTTTCCATTCGGGCTCGCGCACGGCACCGCGTTCGTCTCCTACGCCGTTGTCTCCGGTGTCGTCGGATTAAACCAGCGATGGAAGTTCGGCCATGTCTTCGGCGCCGTCGCTCTCGCCATCGTGCCGTTCGCAACGCTGCCGTTCGATCGCTGGCTGAACCGTCGCGGGATGCTGGAGGGGCAGTGGCGAACCGAGGCGACGGATGACCCGCGGGACGCCGGCGTCATCGATCGTATGCTGCGGTTCTGGTTGCGCCATCCCGTCGCGCTGTTCGTTTCGCTGGCAGTCGCTGTCGTGGTCGTCGTCTTCGTGCTGCTGCAGCTCGGGCCGCCGACGCAGTGGTTCTCCTGACCGCTGCCGAGCGAGCGGGTCGATAGCGGCGTTCGCCTGGTTGATTCGTCAGTCCGCAACGCGTACGGTGATGACCTTCGGTTGAAATTCGGAACCGGCCGCAACGCCGTAGGATTGTCTCGGTAGTCCATCGCACGAGGAGAGCCGTGACCGACCAGCGCCCCGCACCCGATTCCATCGAAATCGCCGCCCGCACCCCGGAACGCGAACAGCCGTACGCCGAGCTCGGGCTCAAACACGACGAGTACGAACGAATCCGCGAGATTCTGGGTCGCAGGCCCACGAGCGGCGAACTCGCCATGTACTCGGTGATGTGGAGCGAGCACTGCTCCTACAAGTCGTCGAAGAAGTACCTGCGTGCGTTCGGACAGAAGGTCACGCCCGAGATGCAGCGTCACCTCATGGTCGGGATGGGCGAGAACGCTGGCGTCATCGACGTCGGCGAAGGCTGGGCCGTCACGTTCAAGGTCGAAAGCCACAACAGCCCCTCCTTCGTCGAGCCCTTCCAAGGGGCCGCGACGGGCGTCGGCGGCATCGTGCGCGACATCATCTCGATGGGCGCCCGACCGGTCGCCGTTATGGACGCCCTGCGGTTCGGGGCGATCGATCATCCCGACACCGACCGCATCGTCCACGGCGTCACCGGCGGCATCTCCTTCTACGGCAACTGCCTCGGCCTGCCGAACATCGGCGGCGAAACCGTCTTCGACAAGGCCTATCAGGGCAACCCGCTCGTCAACGCACTCGCGGTCGGCGTGCTCCGGCACGAGGACCTGCACCTCGCGAGCGCGACGGGTGCCGGCAACAAGGTCGTGCTCTTCGGCGCGCGAACCGGCGGCGACGGCATCGGCGGGGCATCCATCCTGGCCTCCGACACGTTCACGGAAGGCGGCCCGACGAAACGACCGGCTGTGCAGGTGGGTGACCCGTTCGCCGAGAAGGTACTGATCGAGTGCTGCCTCGAGCTGTATGCGGGAGAGCTCGTCAACGGCATTCAGGACCTCGGCGCGGCAGGCATCTCGTGCGCGACCAGCGAGCTCGCCGCCAACGGCGGTTCAGGCATGAACATCGAGCTCGACCACGTCCTGCTGCGCGACCCGACGCTGACGGCGGAAGAGATTCTGATGTCGGAGTCGCAGGAGCGCATGATGGCCGTTGTCGAGCCGTCGAAGCTGGCAGCATTCCAGGAGGTGTGCGACAAGTGGGAGGTCGAGTACTCGGTGCTCGGCGAGGTCACGGGCGACGGACGCCTCACGATCACCCACGGGGGCGTCACGATCGTCGACGTCGACCCTTCGACCGTGGCGGTCGACGGCCCCGTGTACGACCGCCCGGCCGAGCGCCCAGAGTGGCAGGACGACCTGCAAGCCGATTCCTCTTCGAAACTGAGCCGGGCATCCTCGAAGGAGGAGCTTCGCGAGCAGTTCTTCTCGTTGTTGTCGAGCCCGAACCTCGCCGATTCCTCCTGGATCACCGAGCAGTACGACCACTACGTGATGGGCAACACCGCCCTCGCGACGCCGGACGACGCCGGCATGGTACGTATCGATGAGCGGTCAGGGCTCGGCTTCGCGGTCTCCCTCGACTGCAACGGACGCTACAGTCAGCTCGATCCCCGCGTCGGTGCCGCGAACGCCCTCGCGGAGGCCTACCGAAACGTGGCGGCTACGGGTGCGACGCCGATGGGCGTCAGCGACTGCCTGAACTTCGGCAACCCGGAGGTGCCCTTCGTCATGTGGCAGTTCGCGGAGGCCGTCGAAGGTCTCGCAGACGCCTGCGTCGAGCTGGGCATCCCGGTCACGGGCGGCAATGTCTCGTTCTACAACCAGAGCGGTGAGAACCAGATCCACCCGACACCCGTCGTGGGAGTACTGGGCGTGATCGACGATGTCGACCGCCGCATCCCGAGCGGATGGCAGGACGAGGGGCAGCTGCTGTACCTGCTCGGCACCACCCGCGACGAACTCGACGGCTCCGCCTGGGCGGATGTCATCCACGACCACCTCGGCGGTGTCCCGCCCGAGGTGGACCTGGCTGCGGAGAAGCGCCTTGCGGGTCTCATGTCGAACGCGGCGCTGGAGGGTCTCGTTTCGGCAGCGCACGACCTCTCGGAGGGCGGCCTCGCAGCCGCTGTTGCAGAGGGCGCGCTCCGGTTCGGCGTCGGGGCCAGAGTGGTGCTGAGCGAACTCATGGAGCGCGATCGTGTTGACGCCACCGCGGCGCTGTTCTCGGAAACGGGAGGCCGGATGCTCGTGGCCGTTCCGCGCGAGGAGGACGTCAAGTTCGTCGGCATGTGCGACGCGAGAGGCATTCCCGTAACCCGCATCGGCGTGACAGACGCGGAGAGCAGAGCGATCGAATTCCAGGACCTCTTCACGGTGCCGCTGGCCGAACTCCGGGAAGCGCATCGCAGCACGATCCGCGAGCGCTTCGGAGCGTAGCACCGCCGAAGCATCAGCAGGGCTATTCGGGAAATGCCTATCCAGCAGCGTGCTAGGTACGCGTTTCCCGAATCGCCGCAAACCAGCTATTCGGGAAATGCCTACTCAGCCGTGTGCTCAGTAGGCGTTTTGCGAAGAGCCAGCGAGTGGACCTCTAGGGCAGCCGGCTGGCTGCCGACGTCAGCGATACGATCGCCCCGAGCAAATTCACCGCGCTGAGCGGAGCCGGGCCCGAGAACACACACCGGCACTGGTCATACACCGGCACTGGTCACACACCGGCATAGCTCACACGCCGGCACAGGTCATACGCCGGCACCGGGACGGCACCGTGGCCGCTAATCGCTGCCGGCGATGCGCTCGTGGTGCCGGATGACTTCGGCGATCACGAAGGTAATGAACGTCTCCGCGAACTGCGGATCGAGACCGGCTTCCTGCGCGAGGTGCCGCAACCGTTCGATCTGACGCTCCTCCCGAGCCGGGTCGGAGGCCGGGAGTGCGTGCTCGGCCTTGAGTCGCCCAACCGCCTGCGTCAGTTTGAAGCGCTCGGCCAGCGTGTGAATGAGGATGGCATCGAGATTGTCGATGCTGTCGCGGAAGCGCAGGAGTTCGTCGCGGGGATCATCACTCATGCGAAAAGTCTACTTCCGTCACCGCGAATCCAGAATCCGAGCGTCGGGGGATCACGCCCGTTCTGCACGTGCACCACGGGTAGTCCTCTCGAACGATTCAGCACCGGATGTCAGACACGCAACACTAAGAGAAAGTACGCTGAGAGGATCATGGCATCTTCCGACGCGAGCTCCCAGCCTCCGGCTGCGTCCCAATGGTCTTGGTTGCGGCAACCTGCCGTCCGTCAAGGGTTGACGGCGTTCGCCGTCGTGCATCTCCTCTGTCTCATCTGGCTCTGGCCGACCATCGCACGCGGCGATGCCCTCGGTGATCTCGAGATCTACCGCAGCTGGGCTGTCAACGCGTTCAGCGGCGATGCGGTGCCCGGGCTGCGACAGGACTGGGTCTATCCGCTGCTGGCCTGGCTGCCCATCGGCATTGCGAATCTGTTTGGGCCCGACGCCTACCAGGCCGTGTGGTTCGGGCTGGTCACGGTTCTGAATCTCTTAGCGACGCTCGTGGTGCTCGGCAGTCTGCGGGACGAACGGCGCCCCTACGCCGCCTTCGTGTGGTTGGGAAGCATCCTGCTCCTCGCGCCGGTCTCCATGTTGCGGATAGAGGGCTTTGCGGCTCCTCTCGTCGTCGTAGCGCTCATGTGGATCTCACGATTCCCCTTCGTCGCCGGCATCATGCTCGCGGTGGCCACGTGGATCAAGGTATGGCCCGCCGCTGTCATCGCTGCTGTGATAGCAGCGCGACAGGGCGGTGGCCGCATTCTTCCCGCCGGCATCCTGGTCACGGCGGCTGTGACCGTCGTGGCGTCGCTGACGGGCGGGCTCAACCATCTCATGAGCTTCCTGACCATCCAGGTGGGACGCGCGCTGCAAATCGAGTCACCGCTGGCAACACTGCCGATGTGGCTGGATCGACTCAATGAATCCGGCTACTACACCTACTACAACCGCGTTCTGCATACGCCGGAGATGGGAGGCGCGGTCCCGTCGTATATCGCGACCGTCTCCACGTACGTCCTGGTTGCCATCGTGCTGGCGATCGCCGTCTTGATCGTAGTGCAGGGCCAGCGCGACATCGACGGCACTCAGCTCATGCTCACGGGTGCCCTCTCGCTCGTCAGCACCCTTGTCGTCTTCAACAAAGTGGGCGAGCCCCAATTCGTGCTCTGGCTGCTGCCGGTCGTGGTCGTGGGGCTGGTCTCCCGCGATGCGTGGTGGCATCGGGTCGCATGGCTCCTCCTCGCTGCCTGCGCGCTCACGACCGCAGTGTTTCCGCTGATGCACGGCGAACTCGAGCAGCATCACATCTTCCCGCTCCTCGTACTCACGCTCCGCAACGCTCTGCTTGCGGTGATCTTTGTGCTGGCCATCGCCAGGCTCGTCCGGTTCAGGACCGTCAGCCCGCCGGCGGATGCTGCCGAGACCGAGGTCGAGCCGGCGACCAATGGAGCAGCCTCGGCTACGGAAACTGCGCAGAGCGCCTGATATGGGCGTACGATGGTAATCCGCTGTGCAGTTTTCTCGGTCGGCGCAGTTTTTTGTCTTGACCAACGGAGGACCAACCTTTGCTCCACGACAAGCTTCAGCCTGTGTTCGACGACGTGCTGCACCGCAACCCGGGAGAATCCGAATTCCATCAGGCGACGTACGAAGTGCTCGAAAGTCTCGGCCCTGTCGTCGCGAAGCGCCCGGACTACGTTGACGCGCAGATCCTGAGCCGCATCGTGGAGCCCGAGCGGCAGATCATCTTC
>DXDC01000197.1 GCA_019115685.1 Candidatus Agrococcus pullicola | reverse complement strand
CTGCTCACCGCCGACTACTCGCAGATCGAAATGCGCATCATGGCGCATCTCTCGGAAGACGCCGGCCTGATAGAAGCCTTCCACTCGGGTGAAGACCTCCACAGGTTCGTCGGTGCGCGGATCTTCAACGTGGATCCGGAGGACGTCACGCCGGTGATGCGGACCAAGGTCAAGGCGATGAGTTACGGTCTCGCCTACGGACTCAGCGCATTTGGGCTCTCAAAACAGCTGCGCATTCCGCAGAGCGAGGCAAAGCAATTGATGCTCGAGTACTTCGAACGCTTCGGAGCGGTCCGAGACTATCTCCGCGGTGTTGTCGCACAGGCGAAAGAGGACGGATTCACCACGACGATCTTCGGTCGTCGCCGGCCGTTCCCGGACCTCAAGTCGAGTAACCGCGTGCTTCGCGAGAACGCCGAGCGCGCCGCTCTGAACTCACCGATTCAGGGGTCGGCTGCCGACATCATCAAGCGCGCGATGCTCACGATCGAAGATGAGCTCCGGTCTCGTGAGCTGCAGAGCAATATGCTGCTCCAAGTGCACGACGAGCTCGTCTTCGAGATTGCTCCCGGTGAACTCGATACCGTCAAAGGCATTGTCGTGGAGGGTATGCGGGGAGCTGCGGAGCTGTCCGTTCCATTGGACGTACAGTTGGGCATCGGCGACGACTGGGATGCCGCCGGTCACTAGAACTCCCGGTTGCATCTGCGACCGCGAACGCGGTCTGGAGCGTTCTCGCGCTCGCGTATGGTTGTCCCATGACACAATCTGCCCAGCAACGTCGCGAACAGACACCCATCGACAGAATCGCGGAAAGCTATCTGGCCGCAGCTACCGATCTGAGCCCGGAACTCAGGGTCTATCTGGGAACAGAGGGCTCCAAGTCCGAATACTCGGACCTGTCTCCGGATGGCGTGGCCGCGGGGCGTCGGCTCCTGAGCCAAACCGCTGCCGAGCTCGAATCGGAAGAACCGCTGGATGATGTCGACTGGGTTACGAAGACTGATCTGCTGCGAGAACTCCGCCTCGAGCAGGAAGTCATCGATGCCGATTGGCATCAGCGAGACCTGAACAACCTTGAATCTCCGGCCCAGCGCACGCGGGAGATCTTCGACCTCATGCCGACCTCCTCCGAGCAGGACTGGGCGGATATCGCGGCTAGGATGCGGAACCTTCCCGCGGCCCTGGACGGGTGGAAGGAAACACTTCGTTCCGGCATCCGGGCGAAGAACACGCCCGTTCGTCGGCAGGTAGAGAATGTGCTCGACCAGCTCCGCCAGTTCGAGGGCGGCAAGGGCTACTTCCATGATCTCGTGGAGGACGCTGAGGTACCGGACTCGCTGCGGAAGGAGCTTCGCGCCGGCGCTGAAGCCGCGACGACCGCTCAGCACGATCTCGCCGGGTTCTTCAGCGATGAGCTCATGCCGCACGCGAGAGAAGAGGACGCGGTCGGTCGCGACCTGTACTCACTGATGTCCCGGCGATTCCTGGGCGCTGTCGTCGATCTCGACGAGACGTACGAATGGGGTATCGAAGAGCTCGAGCGGATGAAGTCCGAGCAGGAGCGCATTGCGGGCGAGATCAAGCCCGGTGCTTCGGTGCAGGAGGCGATCGCTCACCTCGATCAGGACTCGAGCAGAAAGATTCACGGCACCGATGCGTTGAAAGCGTGGATGCAGCGCACGAGTGACGAGGCGATCGAGGAGCTCGGCAGGGTGCACTTCGATATCGCGGAGCCTATTAAGGATCTCGAGTGCATGATCGCGCCCAGTCAGACGGGAGCGATCTACTACACTCCGCCCGCGGACGACTTCTCCCGCCCGGGTCGCATGTGGTGGTCCGTGCCCGAGGGGATCACCGAGTTCGACACTTGGCGTGAGCTGACCACGGTATATCACGAGGGCGTTCCCGGGCATCACCTGCAGTTGGCCCAGGCCGTGTACAACAAGGATCAGCTGAACTCGTGGCGACGCATCGCCGGTACCTCCGGGCACGCGGAAGGCTGGGCTCTCTACGCCGAGCGGCTCATGGAGTCGTTGGGCTACCTCGATGACCCGGCGAATCGTTTCGGGATGCTCGACGGGCAACGGATGCGCGCGGCCCGCGTGGTCCTCGACATCGGTGTGCACCTCGGCAAGCCGAAGCTAGACGGTCACGGCACTTGGGACTTCGACTATGCGTTCGAGTTCATGAAGAGCAACGTGAACATGAACGAACCGTTCGTCCGCTTCGAGGTGAACAGGTACTTCGGATGGCCGGGTCAGGCGCCTTCGTACAAGATCGGCCAGCGCATCTTCGAACAGCTGCGCGCGGAAGCCGAGGAGACAGCGGGAGCAGCCTTCAATCCCAAGGAGTTCCACATGCGAGTGCTGAATATCGGCGGCGTCGGTCTCGATACGCTGCGAGCCGCGGTCAAACGCGGTTGAGAGCTTTGTCCGGGGGCCGGCACGCGTTCGCCGGCTCCCGGGAGGGACACCGGGAGACACGCTTGCAGACGGCGTGGCGGCCAGTTGTTCGAGGTGCCGTGCGCGTGTAGGATTGGGAGGTCATCCCTGGGTGGATGGCACAACCATGTCCATTGCCGGTTGCAATCCGTGCCGCCGGCCCGATTTATCCATTAAAGGTTTATCACCATATGACCACTGCAGAGACCAAGGCTCCCAAGCAGGTCGCTGTGAACGACATCGGCTCGTCCGATGACTTCATGGCCGCCGTTGAGAAGACCCTGAAGTTCTTCAACGACGGCGACCTTATCGAGGGCACCGTCGTCAAAATCGACCGTGACGAAGTGCTTCTCGACGTGGGCTACAAGACCGAGGGCGTTGTTCCCTCGCGTGAGCTCTCCATCAAGCATGACGTCGACCCGAACGAGGTCGTCGAAGTTGGCGACAGCGTCGAAGCGCTTGTCCTCCAGAAGGAGGACAAGGAAGGCCGTCTGATCCTGTCGAAGAAGCGTGCTCAGTACGAGCGTGCCTGGGGCGACGTCGAGAAGATCAAGGAAGAGGACGGCGTCGTTACCGGTACCGTCATCGAGGTGGTCAAGGGCGGCCTCATCGTCGACATCGGTCTGCGAGGCTTCCTGCCCGCATCGCTCATCGAACTCCGTCGCGTCCGAGATCTCACGCCGTACCTGGGCCAGGAGATCGAGGCGAAGATCCTCGAGCTCGACAAGAACCGCAACAACGTTGTTCTCTCACGCCGCGCTCTGCTCGAGCAGACGCAGTCCGAGACGCGCAGCCAGTTCCTCGATGGACTGCAGAAGGGTCAGATCCGCAAGGGTGTCGTCTCGTCGATCGTCAACTTCGGTGCGTTCGTCGACCTCGGTGGCGTTGACGGCCTCGTGCACGTCTCCGAGCTGTCCTGGAAGCACATCGAGCACGCCAGCGAGGTTGTCTCGGTCGGTGACGAGGTCACCGTCGAGATCCTCACCGTCGAGCGCGATCGCGAACGTGTTTCGCTCTCGCTCAAGGCGACGCAGGAAGACCCGTGGCAGGTATTCGCCCGTACCCACGCGATCGGTCAGGTTGCACCGGGTAAGGTCACGAAGCTCGTCACCTTCGGTGCATTCGTTCGTGTCGCCGACGGCATCGAGGGCCTCGTGCACATCTCGGAACTGTCGAGCCGCCACGTGGAAACCGCCGATCAGGTTGTCTCGGTCGGCGACGAGGTCTTCGTCAAGATCATCGACATCGACCTGGAGCGCCGCCGCATTTCGCTGTCGCTCAAGCAGGCCAACGAGGGTGTCGACGCGGATTCGACAGAGTTCGACCCGGCGCTCTACGGCATGATCGCCGAGTACGACGACGAGGGCAACTACAAGTTCCCCGAGGGCTTCGACCCGGAGACGAACGAGTGGAAGGAAGGCTTCGACGCCCAGCGCGAGGCCTGGGAGGCAGAGTACGCCGCCGCCGAGTCGCGCTGGGAAGCGCACAAGGCGCAGGTTGCGGCCGCTCGCGAGGCAGAGGCGGAAACCGCCGCCAACACCGGTGGCACCGGTTCCTTCGCTTCGGACGCCGACTCGTCCGGCACGCTCGCCGATGACGAAGCACTCGCCGCGCTGCGCGAGAAGCTGACCGGCGGAGACCGCTAGACGAAACGCATCATGAAGAGAGGGGCTCGGTTACGACCGGGCCCCTCTCGCGTTGCGCTGGCACTCACAGCGGAAGCGGGTATCGCTCAGCCGTCGCGAAGGCGAGGTCGCTGAGATACCCGTGTTCACGTGCATCCGCCCAGCCAGCGGCGTCAGTGTCCTCCAGCACCCACGTGCCCTCTTCCCACAGCATGTGCCGCAGGCTGTGGGGCCAGAGCTGTCGCTCCCGGTCGGTCAGCGTGATGTGCCGTGCATAGCCGCTGTAGAACGCAAACCATTCTTCAGCGTTGAACATCCGAGCGGGAGCCGTGTCGGCCTCCCTGTGAAACAGGACGACAGCCATGGCGAGATCGAACAACCGGGGCTCGTAGCCGCCGTTATCAGGGTCGATCAGCACGACGCCCTGTGCGGAGTAGACGATATTGGTCGCTCTGAAGTCGCTCGAGAGCGCGGCGCGGGGGAGGGGCGCTTCGGCATCCGCTTGCCGCAGTACGGGCAACGACTCGTTCCACCATCGTTCGCCGAGATCTCGCACCTGTGGCATCGCTTGATCTCCGAGTCGTTCAGGCAGGATGCGCGAAAGCGTGCTGAGGTCGGTTTCCACGTCGGCCAATGACGTGTCGGGGAAGTCGTACTGCCGCATCGCCGCGGTTATGTCCCGGGAGAACGACGCGGCATGAATACGACCGAGCAGATCACCCGCAGCACGAGCGTCGCGCTCCCCACCTCGATAGCGGTCGCCATCGATGAACGGATACACGACCCACCATTCGTCTCCGACCCGCTGAGGATTGTTTCTCGCGAGCGAGAGCGGCGCTACGATCGGAACTCCGATTCTCTCCGCAGCGGTTGTCCATGCGGCCATCGCCTCCGCCCGCTCACGAGAGTCGGCCGTGCGCTTCACGACAACCTTTCGGTCGCCCGGGCTTCGTCCTGGTAACACGGTTGCCCAGGGAGTAAGTGATTCGGGCTCGATCTCGGTCAGGCCGAAAGCCCGCGCCAGCTCGTCCGGAGTCGGCTCCTGGGTCATGATGCCGCCTGCTCTGCCGCCGGTTTGAGCTTCTCCGCTCGCTTCCTTCTGCGGCGCCGCATCGACACGACGGTCAGCACGACGAGGATCACGACACCGATTGCGGCCAGGACCGGCAAGACGATGGCAAGGATGCTCAAGGCGATGGCTCCGAAATCCTCGGCGGTAGAAAGCACCGGTGCCGCGGTTCCTCCGGTCACGGTGTTCGCGAGGGGACGTCCGAGTGCCTTTGCACCGTGCACGACCAGGGCAATGAGAACGCCCACCGCGATCGGGATCCACTGGTTCGACGTAAAGAATTCGGCAGGGTCGGTCACTGCGGCCGTTGTCGCGCCGGAGGAGGAGCCGAAGACGAGCCCGCCCGAAGCCGGGCGCACGACCGTCTGCAGAATGTCGTTGATGCTGTCGATTGCCGGAATCTTGTCGGCGATCAGCTCGACGACCAGCAGGACCCCGATGATCACGAGCACCCAGCCGTTCGAGAGCCACGCCCAACCGTCCGGTAGAGCGATGAACTGCGGCAGGAATCGATTCATCAATCCCACCATGAGCAGCGGAATGTAGGCGTTCATGCCGGCCGCTGCGGCAAGGGACGAACCAGTGAAGATCTCCAGCACGCCTCCAGCCTACGGACCGCGCCTGAACATTCGGTCTCGAAAACGCAACCGTCACCCGGGGCTGGGATGCGGTTGAATGTTTCTGTGACACTTATAGGACTCACAGGCGGAATCGCGGCCGGGAAGTCGACGGTAGCGGAACGGTTCCGGGAACACGGTGCGTACGTGCTCGACGCCGACCAGCAGGCACGGGATGTCGTGGCCCCCGGCTCGCCGGCGCTCGAGGGCATTCGTGCAAGGTTCGGCGAGGACGTAGTCGACGCCGATGGCCGTCTCGATCGGGCGAAGCTCGGATCCATCGTGTTCGCGGAAGAAGGCGCTCGGTCGGATCTCGAAGCGATCACCCACCCGGCTATTCGGGATTTGACGGAGGAACGAATTGCCGAGATCCGACAGAGAGACCCCGATGCGGTCGTCGTCTATGACGTACCACTACTGGTCGAAGCGAACGTGCAACTGCCGTTTGCCGCGGTCGTGGTCGTCCACGCTGCCGCGGCAGAGCGCCTCCGGCGCCTCGTCGAGCTGCGCGGCATGAGCCGGGAAGAAGCGGAACGACGGATCGGCTCGCAAGCTACCGATGAGGAGAGACTCGCGATTGCCGACTATGTCGTCGACGCCGACGGAAGTCTCGACGCCACAATACGAGACGCGGATCGCGTGTGGCGGGAACTCACCGCGCGCACCTGATTGGGTCGACTGCAGAAGCATCGCCGCGGGAAACGGTGCCGTGCGGTATGAAATCCGCTCCACGGCCAGACATCGACCCGATTTCGCCGTAGAGTTGATAGAGCACGTGTATCGACGGGAGACTGCATGGCAAAGCGATCGGACGCCCTAGTTCTGGCCAGGAACGCGCTCGATTACGCATCCGGTTGGCTGACGTACAGAACGTGGCGGACTCGAATCCCCGGTGCGCAGGTCGCGGTCATGATCGGCGGAGAACTCATTACCAACAAGGGCTACGGCTGGGCCGATCTCGAATCGAGCGAACGGCTCGGCTCCGCGCACCAGTTCCGCATCGCGTCGCACTCAAAGTGGATTACGGCGACCGCGATCATGCGGCTGGTGGAGGACGATGCTGTTCGTCTCGACGACACTGTCGGTACGTACGTGCACGAGCTGTCGGGCACGAAAGTCGCAGAGCTCACGTTGCGCGAGCTCCTCTCCCATGGGTCAGGCACGACGCGCGACTCCGAAGACAGTTCGTTCTGGTCGGCGGAACGCCCGTTCCCGGATCGAGCAGAACTGATCGCGATCGCCTCCGACAGGCCCGACATCTACGCAGCGGGCACCGCATTCAAGTACAGCAATATCGGCTACGGTCTACTCGGGCTGGTACTCGAGTCGATTACGGGACGAAGCTTCGACGATGTCACACGGGAACTCGTCACGCGTCCGCTCGGACTCAGCAAAACCGTTGCCGATGTTGACGACCGAAAGAGCGCGAAACCGGTGACCGGATACACCGGGATCGTGACGTCGCACGCACGCAAGCCGCTGCCGAACCCCGAATCTGCTTCGCTCAGGGCTGCAACGGGCTTCACGTCGACAGCGGCCGAACTCGCGCGATTCGCTCGCGCTCACGTGCAGGGCAATGATGAACTCCTGAGCGATAGGGCAAAAGCCCTGATGCGTCAGCCGCTGTGGCGATACACCGATCGGGCGGGACGCGACGTCGGCTACGGACTCGGCACCATGGTCACTTCCATCGGTGGGCGCGAATGGATCGGCCACGGCGGCTCTTGGCTCGGTCAATCCACGCGGACGATAGTCGAGCCGGCGCTCGACATCGTCATCACCGTATTGACGAACAGCATCGACGGACCTGCAGAAGAATTCGCAGTGGGCATCGCCGGCTTGATTCTCGCATCCCAGGAGCGTCACACGACGCCTTTGACCCTTTCCGGAGCGCCGTCGATTCCGCTCGGCTCGGGCACGTCCGCAGTG
>DXDC01000196.1 GCA_019115685.1 Candidatus Agrococcus pullicola | reverse complement strand
CCTGCCCGGTCGTCACGTTCGCCGCCTGCGACAGGTTCACGTCGAGGAATCGCTCGTAGTGCCCGATGTCGAGGTCGGTCTCTGCACCGTCATCGGTGACGAAGACCTCGCCGTGCTGGAACGGATTCATGGTTCCGGGGTCGACGTTGAGGTAAGGGTCGAGCTTCTGCATGACCACGTGCAGACCACGAGAGGTGAGGATGCGACCGAGAGAAGCGGCCGTCAGCCCCTTGCCGAGCGATGAAACTACGCCGCCCGTGACGAATACCTGTTTGGTGACCTTGCCGGAAGTTACGTTCACGGGCTTTAATCCTATCTCACTTCGAGCGCTGTGTCCCGTCGGCCAGCAACTCGCGAGCGTGAGCGAGAGCGACTTCGGAATCCGTTCCTGCGAGCATACGCGCCAACTCCGACACTCTCGCTTCTCCCACGACTGGAGCGATGCTCGAACTCGTCACTTCTCCGTCGGTGCCCTTCTCGATGCGCACGTGCGTCGACGCGAACGCCGCGACCTGAGCCAGGTGCGTCACCACGATCACCTGCGCGTGCTCCGCCAAACGTGCCAGCCGCCGACCGACTTCGATCGCCGCTTCTCCCCCGACGCCGGCATCCACCTCGTCGAACACGAGTGTCGGGACATCGCCCGCTGACAACGCCACTTCGATTGCCAACATGACGCGGGATAGTTCACCGCCCGATGCGCTCGTCGCAACCGGCTTCGCGTCGGCGCCCGGGTGCGGTGCCAGCAGAATCCGCACCTCGTCGCGGCCGTGCCGCAGCAGTTCGTCACCCGGAGTGACTTCGACGGCAACGCGTGCGTTCGGCATGGCGAGCGTGCGCAACTCCTCTTCCACACGCTGCTGCAGCGCGTCGGCAGCCCGCGTACGGATGCCCGTCAGTGTCTCGGCGAGCTCCAGCGCTGCCACGTGCTCGCGTTCGACCTCGGCAGTGAGGCGCTCGATGCTGGCATCATCATCATCGAGCTGAGCGATCCGCAACGCTCCGTCCGCGCCGTACTGCAGAGCGTCTTCTATCGACCCGAAGCGACGGACGATACCGTTCACGTCGTGGAGTCTCGATTGCACCTCGTCGGGCGAACGATCGGGAGACTCCAGAGCGTCGAGGAAGTTCACGAGTTCTCTGGATGCCTCTGCGAGTGCGGTTTCCGCAACGATCAACTGCTCCGCCACCGGTTCGAGCAGCGGATCCTCTTCGCGCTCGATCAGCCTTCGAGCCGCGCCGACCAGCGTGATCGCATCCGGGACGTCCCCGTCGCTCGAGAGGCTCGTGCGCGCCTCAGCGATTGCGGCGCGCAGCGCTTCTCCGTGTTCGAGACGGTGCGCGAGTGCCTCGAGCTCGGTGTCCTCACCCGGCTGCGGGTCGACGGCCGCGATCTGATCGAGCTCTTCGCGCAGCATCGTCGCTTCGCGGCGTCGAGCCTCACGGTTCTCGGTGATCTCCTGAAGCTGTTCCTGCGCCCGCTGCCAGGCGTCCAGTCGCTCCCGGTACGCGGCGAGCGTCGCCTGCAGCTCGTGCCCCGCTGCTCGATCGAGCGCAGCGCGCTGCGCAGCCGGAGACTTCAATCGCTGCTGATCGGCCTGGCCGTGCACGGCGACGAGACGGTCAGTCACGCTCGCCAGCACACCGGCGGGAACAGCGACTCCCCCGGCCTGGGCTCGCGATCTTCCCGCCGCAGCGACCGTCCGGCCCAGGATGAGCTCGCCGTCGTCGAGTGCACCGCCGGCATCCTCTACTGACGCGGCGGCCCCGCCCGTGACGCCCTCCCAGATACCCTGCACGGAGGCCCGTTCTGCGCCGCGGCGAACGGCTCCGCTATCGGCACGTTCACCGCGCAGGAGCGCGAGCGCCTGCAGCACCATGGTCTTTCCGGCACCGGTCTCACCGGTTATCGCCGTAAATCCGGGACCAACCGGTAACGTGCCGGAATCGATCACGCCGAGCCCCCGGATGCTCAGCTCCTGCAGCCTCGGGGTCACGAACCGCCTCGCCATCCCTCAACCGGAAGATGAAATTTCGCAACGAGTCGATCGGCGAACGGCGCCTGGGATAGGCGCGCGAGTCTCAGAGGTTGCGCGTGCCTCGTCGCGTGCACGGACGCCCCCTGCGGCAGGTCGTACGAGCGTCGGGAGTCGCACCACAGCGTCGCACCGTCGACGCTGCGCTCGGCGATCTTGACGGTCATGCGGGAATCCGGGCCGGCGACGAGCGCCCTCGTGAAGAGCGCGTGCGCTCCCAGCGGCACCATCAGCATGACGTCGGCTTCCGGCCACACGATCGGGCCCCCGGCAGAGAACGAATACGCTGTCGAGCCGGTCGGAGTGGCCATGATGACGGCGTCGGCGCCGAACGACGAGATGGGGCGCGCATCGATCGCGAGCACGACCTCGACCATGCGGCCCGAGTCGACTTTCTCGATCGCTGCTTCATTCACAGCCCAGGTCCGGAACCGCTCCTCACCACCGATCTCCACGGAGACGTCGAGTACGAGTCGCTCCTCGACCGTGTAGTCGCCTGCGACGGCCCGCTCGACTACGCGCTCGAGTTCAGCGACCTCGGCCTCGGCGAGAAAACCGACGTGCCCCATGTTGATGCCCAGGAGCGGAGCGCGGGTCTCGCGCTGCAGCTCGCTGGCGCGAAGAATCGTGCCGTCGCCGCCGAGGGTGATGATGAGGTCGACGTCGCCGCCGTCGTACGCCTGGATGACGTGCAGCTCGGGGCTGTGCGCGAGCAGCGCCGGTCTGTCGACGTCGAGGACCACGGGCGTGATCTCGGTTTCGGCGAGACGCTTCACGATCGTGGCGGCCGTGGCGACCGACGCGTCTCGACCGGAGTGGAAGGCGATCAGGAACGCC
Source organism: Candidatus Agrococcus pullicola (assembly GCA_019115685.1). Lineage (GTDB taxonomy): Bacteria > Actinomycetota > Actinomycetes > Actinomycetales > Microbacteriaceae > Agrococcus > Agrococcus pullicola. Next base: position 1,438 of record DXDC01000196.1, on the reverse strand, counting down.
CGCGATGCGTCCTCGCTGCGACTCATCCGCACTCCTCTCCCGTTTCCTCGAACAGCTCATCCCATTCTGTCGGAAGAAGCGCTGTTTGCGGCGAACCCTGCTCGATCGGGCTCGCATTCGCAACGAAATGCGCGAGGTACTCGATGTTCCCGTGGGAGCCCTCGATCGGGCTGCGGGCGAGCGCGGATATTCGCCAACCGTGGCTTGCGGCGGCCAGCACAACGCGCTCGACCGCCGATCGACGCAGCGTCGAGTCGCGTACGACTCCGTCACCTATGCGGTCCCGACCGACTTCGAACTGAGGCTTGATGAGCACGATCCAGTCGCGAACCTCCGGCAGAGCAGCGGTGATGGGCTCGAACAGAAAGCTCGCGGAGATGAACGACACGTCCGCCACGACGAGATCGATGCGGACGTCCAAATCGCCGAGCTGGATATTGCGTACGTTCGTTCCCTCCAGCACGCGGATGCGCGAGTCTTCTGCAAGCGCGAACTGCCCGTGACCGACGTCCAGCGCCGTCACGTGCACGGCTCCGCGCTCGAGGAGCACCTGCGTGAACCCACCCGTTGAGGCACCAACATCGAGCGCCCGTCTGCCGGCCGGGTCGATGTCGAACCGTTGCAGGGCACGCAGGAGCTTTTGGGCGCCCCTGGAGACGTAGTGGTCGGAAGACACCGCTATCGCGGTGCCGATGGACACCCGCGTGTTCGCCTTTGCAGCACGACCATCAACAGTGACCCGCCCGGCATTGATCAGTTGACGCGCGTGGGATCTGCTCCTGGCAAGGCCACGCTCAGCGAGAGCGACGTCAAGGCGGCGAACGGCCTCGGTGCGCGAGGCGCGAGGCTCTGGCTCGCGGGTGTTCACTGCCCGTTCAGCTCGGCTTGCAGTCGATCATGGATGCGCGAGAACGACGCCGCTCTATCTTCCAGCGGCTGCTCGGCGATGATGTCGAGTTCATCGACAAGAGCGTCTTCGAGGCTCTCGCTGGTACGCCCCTCGATCGTCGCCTCCGGATCCGGCAGGATCTCCTCGTCGTTCATACCTCTCCCTGCAGTGTTCATGGTGCTGCAACTTCCTTCGAGGCTACCCTGTACCTGTGATTCCCTCTCTCGCCGGCGCTCCCGCCGAGCAACCTCCCGTGCCGAGCGCAGTGCTTTCGGCAGCGTCACAACACGGTGGCGAACCCGTCTGCGTGTGGGTGAACAAGGCGGGAGGTTCAACCTGGCAGTTCGGCGAGTGCTTCGCGAAATGGAACCCTGCGGGATCGATAGAATCGCTCGGCGACGAGTACCAGCGCATGCGTTGGCTGGGCACCCGGTTTCCGTGCCCGGAACCGGTAGCGATGGTCGCCTCCGATGACGGCGAGATGCTCGTATCGAAAGCTCTCGACGGTCAGGGGGCGGTGACCGACGTCTGGATCGCTCGACCGGATGC
>DXDC01000195.1 GCA_019115685.1 Candidatus Agrococcus pullicola | reverse complement strand
CGGACCGCGCAATCGCCCAGGTCGCCGCCTGGGCGGACGTTCCTGACCTCGCGTCGCGCATCGTCGTGCGGCGCACCGTGGGACCGGCGGACTTCGTCACCGACTTCAACTCCTTCCGCGGCAGCGCGCTCGGGCCCGCGCACACCCTGCGCCAGAGCGCGTTCTTCCGCGGAGTGACCCGATCCCGCCGTGTCGACGGGCTCTATTACACCGGGGCCACGTCAGTGCCCGGCGTGGGCCTGCCCATGTGCCTCATCAGCGCGGAACTCGTGCTCAAGCACGTTCGGGGCGATCACTCCCCCGGGCCGTTGGAGGAGCCGTGAGTGGAATCTACGCGGCCTCGCTCCTGATCAGCGCAGCGTGTCTCGTCCTGCTCGACGTGCGATTCAGGTTGGTCTTTCGCCGGGCACCCGTCGCGGGTGCAGTTGCGCTCGTCGTCGGTGTGGGTTTCTTCATCGCCTGGGACGCCGTCGGCATCGGCCTGGGAGTCTTCCGCCACCTCGATTCGCGGTGGGCGACCGGTATCCTGCTGGCGCCGGAGTTCCCGATCGAGGAACTGCTGTTCCTGGGCTTCCTCACCTATCTCACGCTCATCCTGCTGAGCGGTTCTCAGCGCTGGCGCGAGAAGGCGAGGCGACGGTGACATACCTTCTCATGTCGCTTCCCTTCGTCGGCGCGGGCGCCGTCGTGTTCCTGGCGGGCGCCGTGAACGCCCGTCGTCGGGGATCCGCGCGTCGATACGTCTCCACGTGGGCAGCGACGACGACCGCACTCCTGATCCTGACCGCAGTTTTCGATAACGTGATGATGGCCGCCGGATTCTTCGATTACGGTGCCGAAGAGATCTCAGGTGTCCGCTTCGGGCTGATGCCTCTCGAGGACTTCCTCTACCCGTTCGCGGGCGCACTTCTGCTTGCCGGGACCTGGCAGCTGCTCGGCGGCGTCGGCGGCAGGAAGGAACGCACCGATGCCTGATCGTCCGCCGCTGCTGCGCATGCTCGTCGTCGCGTCGCGACCGCTGAGCTGGATCAACACGGCCTACCCGTTCGCCGCGGTCTACTTCCTCACCACAGGGCGCATCGACTTCACGCTGATCATCGGCACGATCTTCTTCCTCGTGCCGTACAACTTGACGATGTACGGCGTGAACGACGTGTTCGATTACGAGTCCGACCTTGCGAATCCCCGCAAGGGGGGTGCGGAGGGGGCGAAGCTGCCGCCGAGGATCCACCGTGCGACGCTCGTGGCAGCGGCCGTGCTGACCGCTCCGCTCGTGCTCACCCTGGTCGTCCTCGGTGCCGATCAGCCGATCTCGTGGGCCGTTCTCGCCGTCAGCCTTTTCGCGGTGCTCGCGTACTCGGTGCGCGGGTTGCGGTTCAAAGAGATCCCGGTCCTCGATTCGATCACTTCGAGCACACATTTCGTCACGCCCGCTCTGTACGCGCTGGCTCTTGCGGGGACGACGATCACGCCGGCCATCGTGCTGACCATGATCGCGTTCTTCTGCTGGGGCATGGCGAGCCACGCGTTCGGAGCCGTGCAGGACATCGTGCCCGATCGTGATGCCGGAATCGGGTCCATCGCGACCGTTCTCGGTGCCGGGAGGACGGTGAAGTTCGCCATCGGAATGTGGACGGTGGCGGGGATCCTCATGCTCTTCACCCCCTGGCCGGCGAATCTCGCAGCGTTGGCGGCACTGCCCTACATCGTCAGCGTGGCGCCGTACGTGCGTGTCGACGACGCACACTCGGGTAACGCCAACCGCGCCTGGCGCCGGTTTCTCATCATCAACTATGCAGTCGGTTTCGTGATCACGTTGCTGCTGATTCTCTGCGCGAGCGAAGGGATGTTCGTATGACGCGTGTACTCGTCACGGGTGCGACGGGCTACGTCGGCGGGCGGCTCGTTCCGCAGCTGCTCGATGCGGGGTACGACGTGAGCGTGTGCGTTCGTTCGCCATGGAAGCTGGGCGATGTCCCGTGGCGGAGCCGCGTGCGAGTGTTCAAGGCAGACCTGTCGGACGCCGTCGCGACGCGTCGCGCGATGACCGGTGTCGACGTGGCTTTCTACCTCGTGCACGCGATGAGTGCGGGGCGCGACTTCGAGAACGCCGAGGCGCAGGCTGCGCGTACGTTCGCGGAAGCTGCGGAAGCTGCGAGTGTGGGACGGCTCGTTTATCTCGGCGGTCTGCACCCTCATGGCGGTCGATTGTCGGCCCATCTCGCATCGCGCGCGGCTGTCGGCCAGACGTTCCTGGACTGCTCAGTGCCGGCGCTGGTGTTTCAGGCGGGCATTGTGATCGGATCCGGATCGGCGTCGTTCGAGATGATCCGGCACCTCACCGAGGTTCTTCCGTATATGCCCGCGCCGCGCTGGGTGCGCAACCACGTACAGCCCATCGCGATTCGCGACGTGCTGCGCTACCTCGTCCAGGCCGTCGCCGTCGAGGAGGACCTCAACCGGGCATTCGACATCGGCGGCCCCGACGTTCTGCGCTACGGGCAGATGATGAACGGATATGCGGTGGAAGCGGGCCTGCCGCAGCGCCGGATAGCGGCGCTTCCGGTACTGACTCCGTGGCTCGCCTCGCAATGGGTGAGCTTGGTCAGTCCCATTCCACGCCAGCTCGCGGTGCCGATCATCGCATCGCTGCAGAATGACTGTGTCGTCTCCGAACGCGACATCGACCAATACATCGCGCCGCCCGAGGACGGGCTGATCGCTTATCGCACCGCAGTTCGGCTCGCGCTCAAGCGCGAAGCCGAGGGGCAGGTCGAGACGAGCTGGCAGAGTGCCACCGTGCCCGGCGCGCCCAGCGACCCGCTGCCGAGCGACCCTGATTGGGCGGGCCACACCGTCTTCACCGACCTGCGCGAGCGCGACAGCACCGCACCGGCTGGCGCCGTGTGGGACGTGATCGAAGCGATCGGCGGCGTCCGAGGCTGGCACTCGTTCCCACTCGCCTGGGCGGCGCGCGGATGGATCGACAAGCTCGTCGGCGGCGTCGGCATGCGCCGCGGTCGACGACACCCGTACCGGGTGAACAGCGGTGACGTCATCGATGTGTGGCGGGTCGAGTCGATCGAACGAGGGCGCACGTTGCGGTTGCGGGCCGAGATGCGAATGCCGGGCCGCGGCTGGCTCGAGTTGGAAGTCGAACCGAATGAGTCCGGAAGCCGCTATCGCCAGCGCGCCGTCTACTTCCCGAAGGGGCTCTCGGGCCGGTTGTATTGGCTTGTGCTTCTGCCGTTCCACGGCATCCTCTTCAACGGAATGGCCCGCAGCATCCTGCGAGACGCCGAGCGGTCTGCGGCGGACGCGTCATGAGATTGTGGTCGATGCATCCGCGGTACTTCGACCGCCAAGCGCTGACGGCATGCTGGCGCGAGGGCCTGCTCGCGCAATCGGTGCTCACGAAGCCCGGCGGCGGTTACTCGCACCATCCCCAGCTGCGCCGGTTCCAACAAGCGGAGGACCCCCGAGCAGCGATCGGCGACTATCTCCACGCGATCGTCGACGAGGCAGATGCTCGAGGGTACCGCTTCTCACGCGACAAGATCCGTGTCGCTGGATCCGGTGAGCACCTGCTCGTCAACGACCGTCAGCTCGCTTACGAATGGCAGCGGCTGCTGGCGAAGTTACAACGGCGCAGCCACGACACGTGGGAACGCTGGCACGCGCTCGATCGCCCCGATCCGCATCCCATGTTCGTCGTCGTCGACGGGCCGATCGCCGAGTGGGAGAAGGTCCCCTCTCTGTCGGCGCGACATCACGTTGACGAGTGACGAACCCGATAACAGGAGAACCCATGCAGACGAGTGATGTCCCCGACGACGCATGCCCGCTTGACACGGCGGCAGGAACCGGCAGGCGCCGCGAGCGGAAGCCCCCCGCGGCTTCAGGCGTACACCTGGAACCGGGCGCGGCTGTGCCGTCGGCCACCGCGGCGACGCAGGACGGGCCGGAGCACACCACGCGGCCGATGGACTACGACGCGATACTTCTGTCCGGGTTCGGCGGCCCAGAAGGGCAGGAGGACGTGTTGCCCTTCCTCCGGAACGTCACGCGAGGGCGGGGGATCCCGGACGAGCGTTTGGAGGACGTCGCGCGCCACTACCGGCATTTCGATGGAATCAGCCCGATCAACGAGCAGAACCGTCGACTTCGCACGGCGCTGCAGGATGCTCTCGCGCGGGCTGGGCTCGACCTGCCCGTCTACTGGGGCAATCGCAACTGGGCTCCGTACCTCGACGACGTGCTTGCGCAGGCTGCGGAGGACGGAGTCCGGACGATGATCGCGATTCCGACGAGTGCGTACTCTTCGTACTCATCGTGCCGTCAGTACCGCGAAGACTGGGCGGACGCGCTGGAAGCAAGGGGACTTCAGTCGACCCTCCAGATCGACAAGGTTCGCCAGTTCTTCTCGCATCCTGGCTTCATCCAGCCCTTCATCGACGGCGTACGCGACGGCGTCGCCGAGGCGATCCGGGCCGGCCATGATCCGTCGAACATTGAAGTGCTGTTCTCCACCCACAGCATTCCGAGCGACGATGCCGCGCGCTCCGGCGCCGGGCTGTTCACTGAGGTCAACGGGGGCGGGTACGCGGCCCAGCACCTCGCGGTCGCCGAGCACGTGATTGCGGAGGCCGCCCCCGGGATCTCTTGGCAGCTCGTCTACCAATCCCGGTCCGGCCCGCCGTCGCAGCCCTGGCTCGAGCCCGACATCAACGATGCGATCGACGCCCTCGACGCAGCAACGGCCGTGTTGTTGGTGCCAGTGGGGTTCGTGAGCGACCACATGGAAGTGATGTGGGATCTCGACGTCGAGGCGCGGGAGACGGCCGAGCGTCGGGGCCTGTGGGTCGCGCGCACACCGACACCGGGCACGCACCCTGATTTTGTGCAGGCGCTCGTCGACCTCGTGCAGGAGCGAATATCCGCACGGCCCCTGTCGCGCCGCTCGAACGCCACCAATATCGGCCCGTGGTTCGACGTGTGCCGCCCGGGGTGCTGCGAGAACCCTCGTCTTGGATTCAAACCTGCGATCGCAGGTCTGCAGCCGTAGAAGGCCGCGCAACGTCTCGTTCCGAAGTTCGAGACGCTACCGATTCGGGCGACGCAAAGGCGTGGCCGCTGGCGGGTTCGCCAACGGCCACGCCAGCCAGGTGATTGCCCTGGCAACGCCGATCTACTCGGCCGGGGGCATCAGGACCGAGTCGACAAGGTACACGGTGGCGTTCGCGGTCTGGACTCCGCCGCAGATGACGTTGGCGTCATTGACCATCCACTCGTCTCCGCTGCCGGTGACCTCGAGGCCAGCGCCCTGCACGGTGGTGTGCATGCCCTCGATGTCAGCGGGCTCGATCTGGCCCGGAACGACGTGGTACGTCAGGATCGAGCTCAGCATGTCGCTGTCAGTCTTGAGCGTCTCGATCGTGGCCTCATCGATCTGCGCAAAGGCATCGTCGACCGGTGCGAAGACCGTGAACTCGTCTCCGTTGAGGGTGTCCACAAGGTTCACATCCGGGTTGAGCTCGCCGCTCACTGCGGAGACGAGCGTCGTCAGCAACGGGTTGTTCGACGCGGCGACGGCGACGGGATCGGCGGACATTCCCTGAATGGATCCCGCGCCATCGGGCACGGCCTCTGCGTACTCGGCGCAACCCGGTCCGACGAGGTTGGCGGCCGGATCCATCATCTCGGCTTCAGGCGTCTCCGGGGCGGTCGTCTCCATCGTCTCAGGGGCGGACTCGGTCGGTGTCTCCGCCGTGTCCTCGCCCATCGAGCAGCCCGACAGTACGAGGGCGCCGGCGAAGCCGAGCGCAACTGCCGCTGTGATCTTCTTCTTAGTGCTGAACATCTCTACCTCCGGTGGTCCGAGCCACGAATTGTTCCGCGGCTTTGAGGGATGTTCGGAGTCCCGCCCGGAACGGATTGGGAAATTCTGAAATCGGTGCGAATCAATCCGATTCGGCCATCGCACCGAAGAACTCGCAACGGAAGCGAGGACTTCATGGACGTGGTCATCATCGGACTGCTCGGCGGTCTCATCACCGGCATCTCGCCGTGCATTCTGCCGGTTCTGCCGGTCATCTTCTTGACGGGCGGCGCCCAATCGGCGCGCTTCGAGGGCGGCGACGGCAGTGCTGCTCCCGCGGGGCGCAGCAGGCCGTACCTCGTGATCGCGGGCCTCCTCGTCAGCTTCACCCTGGTCACTCTCGTGGGGTCCCTCGTGCTCGGACTGCTGGGCCTGCCGCAGGACATCATCCGGTGGGCGGGCATCGCGGTGCTGGCGATCCTCGGAATCGGGCTTCTCGTGCCGAGATTCGAGCGGATCCTCGAGAAGCCGTTCCAGCGCTTCCAATCGCGTAAAGAGGTCAAGAATCAGGGGAGCGGCTTCGGGGTCGGTCTCGCCCTCGGTGCGGTGTTCGTGCCCTGCGCGGGGCCGGTCCTCGCGGCGATCATCGTGGCGGGCGCCACGGGGCAGATCGGTATCGGAACCGTGATGCTCACCGTCGCCTTTGCCGTCGGCGTCGCGGTACCGCTGCTGATCTTCGCACTCGCGGGGCGCGGCGTCATCGAACGGATCCGCGCGTTCCGCACGAAGGAGCGCGGGCTTCGCATCGCGGCCGGCATCGCCATGATCGCGCTCGCCGTGGGCCTCGCCTTCAACGTGCCGCAGGCGCTGCAACGGCTGGTGCCGGATTACACCGCTCCGCTGCAACAGCAGCTCACGGAGAACCACGCGGCGGAGGAAGCCCTCAGCCTCGGCGGGCTCGTCACCGACGAGAACCGTGAGCTGGATAACTGCACGAATGGTGCCGACGAACTCGAATCGTGCGGCACGGCCCCCCAGATCCGCGGGATCGAGCAGTGGCTGAACACCGAAGGCGGCCAATCGCTCGACCTGGACGAGTTGCGCGGCCAGGTCGTCCTCATCGACTTCTGGGCATACTCCTGCATCAACTGCCAGCGCTCCATCCCCCACGTCGTCGGATGGGCCGATACCTACGGCGACCTCGGGCTTCAGGTCATCGGCGTTCATTCGCCCGAGTACGCGTTCGAGAAGGACGCGAAGAACGTCGCAGCGGGGATCCGCGACTTCGGCATCGATTACCCGGTCGCGCTCGACAACGACCTCTCGACCTGGACGAACTACCGCAACCGATACTGGCCGGCGCACTACCTGATCGACGCGGAGGGCACCGTGCGGCACATCTCCTTCGGCGAGGGCAACTACGCGGCGACCGAGAGCATGATCCGCGAGCTGCTCGTCGACGCGAACGCTGATGTGGAGCTGCCCACGGAGTCGGATGTCGCGGACGAGACGCCGGAACAGGGGTCGACGACGCCCGAGACCTTCCTCGGGTCATCGAAGGACGTGAACTTCGGCGGCGAGGATCCGTACCGTGCCGGTCCAGGAACCTTCTCGCTCCCCGCAGAGCAGGCTGACGACACGTTCGCCCTCGAGGGCGACTGGAACATCGAGACGCAGTACGCGGAGCCGACGACGAGCGCCGGGGGAAGCGTGCGTCTCGAGTATCACGCGGCGGAGGTGCGCATGGTGCTCGCGGGATCCGGCGAGCTCA
>DXDC01000194.1 GCA_019115685.1 Candidatus Agrococcus pullicola | reverse complement strand
TCGAGCACGGCGACATAGAACGCGCCCAACTCGACACTCTGCGCAGATACGTCGAAGCCATAGGCGGACAACTCCGTGTCGAAGCCGAGTTCGGCGATACGCGCTTCCAGATCGCGTGACGACCCCATGCGGTGACTCGACCGATAGCTAAGATTCAGGAAAGATAAGGAGCACGATGAGCAGCCATGAGACTTCGAACGCCGGGGCGTCTGGGCTCGCGACCCACAGCCCAGCGGAGGTCGCGGTTCGACGTTTTGAAGGGGGCTCTGAGGCGCTCGCGGTGTTCGAGTTTGAGGGTGCGATTCGTGACGAAATAATCGCAAATCTGCAGGCTGGATACCTCGCCCATGGGTCGTACTCACCGGACGCCCGAGCGGTCTCAGCGCAGAGTGTCAAATCACTCGCTGTTGCTGGCACCGCTGCCGGAGCAGCAACGGCATCGACGGCGCTTTCATCGACGCTGTTCATGGCGACAGCGAACCCTGCGACTCTCATGCAGTTGGGCGGAGGCGTTGGAAGTTCAGTCATGGGCGTCGGCGGCATTACTGCGCAAGCTGCTTTCATCCCGGTGGCGAGCGCACTTCCCGTGGTAGCACCGATGCTGGCCATCCAAGCCCTTTCCACCGCCGTGATTCTGCACGAGTTCAAGCGCATCGACGGCAAACTGGACGCGATTAAGGGAACGCTGGACACTGTGCTCGCCAGGTTCGAAGCGACCTACACGGGTCAGCTGCTCGCAGCTTCGAGCATCATCGATGAGGTGCATGCGCAGTATGGTTTGCAGGGGTTCTTCTCTAACGACATGCTCGCGAGGCTGGCTATCGCAGAGCGTGACGTTCTGCAGCTTGCGGAGCGCTTCCGACACTTGGCTCTTGCGGGTGTCGTCGGCGCGATCGACGATCCCGCTGCTGTGCAGCGAGCGAACTACGACGCGCACAGCGCGATGCTCGCCTCCTTCTTGAGTCTTCGCGTCGCGCAGCTGCGGCTCTCCGTTGATCTCCAAGAGAACCCGAGTTCGGTTGAATCATCGGTGACGCGACTTCGGGGCAGGATCAAGGATGAAGCGGCTTTGTGGGAACAGCTGCTGCAGAGATCGGAGACGCTGCGTGAGGAGATCGCCGAGCAGGAGGCCAAGCTCGAAGACATGAATGTCATCGAACGACGATGGCCATCGTTCGCCGGTGGCCGCGGTGCCGCAGCCGAAAGAGAAATCGATGCGCTCAAAGCCGCATACACGTCGACTTTGGAAAGTGAGAAGGCGATTACGAGAGGTTTCACCTCCCTCATCGACACAGCGCATCAGACGCTGGATGTGCTCGAGCAACCCGAGCACAATCGTGAGGGCGCGCCGGTGCTGGTGTACTGGCGTGACGGTGCCGGAGAGCATTCGTTTACGACGAACAAACTGCAGCTCAACTGAGCATCTCCACCGCGTATCGTTCGGAGTCGCCTCCGGATACGCGACGAATGTGGCGAGCGCTGCCCAGCCCGGGGAGCGAAGCGTTGCAATACAGAGAGGGCACAAGTCGCGGACTCACCGCCCCCGCCGATCTCATAGCCGAGACCAGGGCTGCTGCAAATCCTGATGGTGTATCGTCGCGGGTTCTGACACTTAAGGAGCTCCTCGTATGCAACTGAAACGTTCGCTGGCCGCCCTCTCGCTTGCCTTAGTGGTGGCGATTACCGGATGCGCATCCGGAGGTGAGGAAACGGATCCTGTGGATGCTCCAACCAGCCCCGAAGCAGGTGCCCCGGAGGTCGACCTCGACGACATTCCCGAGGTCGTCGCCGAGGTGAACGGCGAAGAGATTTCGCGTGACGAATTCGCGCAGGCGTACGAATCAGAGCTGCAGCAGGCCGCGATGATGCAGCAAACCACCGGCGAAGAGCCCGATCAAGAAGCGCTCAAGCAGCAGGCCGTGCAAATGCTCGTGAACAATCGCCTCCTCACGCAGGCGGCCACAGAAGCGGGTATCGAAGCGACGGACGAGGACATCGACACCACGCTCGAAGAGATCGCCACGCAAAATGGCATGGGTTCAGTCGACGAGCTGTTCGCCGCACTGTCTGAGCAAGGCATGTCCGAGGAAGAGATCCGGGAAGAGGCCGCGGCGCAGTATCAACTGACCACGTACATCGAGCAGGCCACGGATGTAGCCGAGCCGAGCGAGGACGAGTTGCGGGAGCAGTACGATCTCATGGTCGAACAGCAGGAGGGAATGGAAGGGGCCGAGGAGATCCCGCCCTTCGAGGAAATCCGTGACCAACTCGCCGAGCAGGCCGTCTCCGAGGAACGGAACGCTGCTACGCAGGAACTCCTGGACGAGCTGCAAGAGCAGGGTGACGTCACGATTCACCTGTAACGGGCGGCGGCACGATCTCATTTAGAAGATCACGGCGATTCTTTCCAGGCCGTCGGCAAAGAGATCAGGCTGTGGCCGAGGGTTAAAAGACCGCACGACCATCGAGTAGGTTGGTTGCCATGTACGTCACCCTGGATCTGCCCGAGGACCTCATGCATCGACTAGAGCAGCGGGCGCGCGAAGACGGCGTGACCATTGATGACGTCGTTGAGGCGGCGCTTCGGCAGTATCTTGCGAAGCCCGCTCCGAACGATGAACGTGGTCAGCTGCCGAACGCGATGAGCCTAGGCGGTGTGCAGCCCGGCATCGACTTGGACGACGGCTCCGCGCTGCAGGATCTCCTCGATCGCGACCTGCCGACCGAGAAACTGCGCTGAGAAGGGCAGACTTCGTACTGCTAGCGTCGGCCTCAACGCATCATCTGGAACGGGGATGCCCGGCACGAGAGATGCCAGAGCGACTGTGCGGGGCATCCCGGTTGCATAGTCCGAGTAACGTGCCAGTGTGACGGCACGCCGCATGAGCGTCTAGTCGTTCTT
>DXDC01000193.1 GCA_019115685.1 Candidatus Agrococcus pullicola | reverse complement strand
AGATCGACTCGAGGTCGTCGATGCCGGCCATCGGATCGCCGTCACCGTCCACGTCCTCGATACCGTCTCCGGCCCCACCGTTCGCCTTGCCGATGCGCGTCGGGGGCATCTGCTTGCTGTCGCCCACGATGACCGCCGAACGTCCCCGCCCGAGAGCACCCATCGCCTGATCGACGGTCACCTGCGAAGCCTCATCGAAGACCACGATGTCGAAGGTCACCGAACCCGGCGGGACGAACGTCGCCAGCGAGGCCGGGCTGACGAAGAAACACGGGGCGACCGCGAGTATCTCCTCCCCATACTCCTTCAGCAGCACGCGGAAAGATTTGGCGTTGCGTTTCGCGTCCAACTGACGGCGCAGCAGTGCCGCACGGCCCTCCAGATTCCCGGGGGTGAAGGGTCGGCGCTGCAACAACCGGGCGGGGAGAGCCTGCTTCGACTCTTCCCGGACCTTCTCCATCGCACGATTCAGCTGCGAGAGTTCATTGTCCTTCAAATCCGGGTGGAAGTCTCCGAGCAGGTACCGGGAACTCCGCTCCGCAATCGATGCTGACGCGATGCCGCGATGCAACGCCATTTCCACGTCATTCGCGGGAATCACGCCCAACTCGATCTGGGAGAGGAACGCACCCAACCCAGCTTCGCGCAGCGGCTGCGCCACCACCGACCACTGGGCGACCCGGCGGGGCGCTTCCGCACCATGCGCGTCGATGTCCGCAGCCCATTCGCCGGCGCTGTCGAGCCATGCATGGACCCAGTTCCGGCCGCGCCGCCACGTATCCAGAGTCACATCCGTCGCCCCGAGGACATCCACCCACCCGCGCCACGCTCCGAGGATCTCTTCTGCGGAATCGACCGCATCGCCGCCGATGCCGGAGGACTCGAGCTCGCCGAGCAACTCGAGCTGCGATGCATGTGACTCGGACATCTCGATGGACTCGCGCAATGCCTCGCTGCGCTGCCAGATCTCCCGGGGCATCGTCGGGTCGAGCGCGGACCGGCCGCGGAGGAACTCGGCACCGGGGATGTCGTTCAAGGCCGCGCCGAGGGACTCCGCGACACCGCGCAACTGCGGCAAACGGAGCAGCTGGGACTCGATGAAATCGGGATTATGCGCCCCCTGGACATCAATGCCCGTGACATCGGCGGGCATCGCCGGCCGAAGCAGTTGCTCGTACCGTGCCAGCTTCTTCTTCTTGCCGAACATCCCGGACCGCGTCTCCGCGATGGCCCCGAGCAACGGCTCCGGATCCCCCGACTGGATGAAGGCCGGCGAGAAGGACGCCGCGACAGGCTTGACCTCGCCATGGAACCGGTGGATCTGCTCGGCCAGCGACGTCAGCCGCTGAACCGAATCGCCGTAGAGGCGCCTCCGGTCTGCGTCGAGACGCTGGTCGGCCGGTACGTCGGCCGCCTCACGCAAGGCGACGATCACGTCGGCGACATCGTCGCGCGCCACGAGCGCACGCAAGGCCGAAGACCCGTCCAGCGCCTCCTTGGCCTTTTGCAGCCTGCGCCACGCGGCGTCGAACCCGCCGCCGATCCGGGCCCCCACCAGAGGCCACCGCGACACCGCGGAGAAGTCCGTGATCCGGGCCTGGACCGCAAGATCACCGACGTGCCCGCGGATCGAATCGAGCGAGACCGGAGGAGAAGCCACGAACGACTCGGGGATGTCCGCCTCCGGGCCGGAATCCGCGTCCATCAACGCCGACGAGGCACTCCACAAGGAATGGCCAGCGCCGTTGAGATCGTGGATCCGCCCCGGGTACTCGGTCAACGGGGCGAGGCGAGAGCGCAGGTTGGCCACTGCGGCCTCCCACGCATGCGCGTCGTAAAAGACCTCGGCATCGATGGAGTCCTTCAACTGCCGCTTGATCGCAGACGGCGACTGCTCGGCCCCGTGGAGATCGAGCGTGAAGGGCGCGAGCCCCACCTTCGCCAATCTCCCGCGCACGACGTCCAGCGCAGCCTGCTTCTCGGCCACGAACAGGATCTTCTTGCCCTGGTCCAGGGAGTGGGCGATCAGGTTCGTGATGGTCTGCGACTTTCCGGTGCCCGGGGGGCCTTCCAGAACGAAGCTATAACCGGCTGCGGCGGCGGTGATTGCCTTGAGCTGGGCTCCATCGGCGGGAATGGGCAACGCCAGCTCGGTTTCGTCGACGAGCACATCGCGGATCGGGGTCGTCCCCGCAGGGTCGGGGAAATCCGCCCCGGCGCTGGTGGTCAGGTGGCGGAACACCGGGGCCTGCATGAAGGTCTCCCAGTGATCTCGCAGGTCCTTCCACATTCCGTACGTGGAGAATCGCGCAATGAGCAGGCGCGACGACTCCATGACCGTGAAAGGCAGCTCGGCCTCGATCAGCGCATCGGAGATCGCCGACAGTGCATAGGCGATGTCCAGCCCCGACTCGTCGAGGCGCGGGCTGGACAGGGCTTCGATGGTGATCCCATGCTCCTGCTGGAGCCACTCGACCAGGCTGTAATTGGGGCTGGCCTCCTGGGTCGTATCGACCTGGATCTGGAACCGTGCCTTGCCCCGGCCACCGACGATCTTCACCGGAATGAGGAAAAGCGGGGCCATCGCGGCCCGACCGGACGGCGCCGTGTGCAGCAGCGCGCCCAAAGAGAGATAGAGGTTCGCCGAACCCGTTTCCTCCAGGTAGGTGCGGACCAGCCGATTCAAATTGCGGAAGTACCCCGGGTAGCGCTTCTCGGACACGCCCGCGTACAGCCGATTGCGCCCGACCAGGTCAACGGTGATCTGCTCCTGGGGCAGCTGCGTCACCGAGGAAATGCCCTGGAGCCGCCGGTTGTCGGACACGTCGTCGATCGGGTGGATGACGATCTTCTCGCCCGCGTGGATCTTGTCGTCGAGGTCCGCCAACGAACCGTCCGGGAGGTGGAAGTCGAGCACCTCCGGGCCGGGGTTCATGTTCAGCAGCCTGTTGCGCAGCGACAGGTCGAGCAGCTCCCGATTCCAGGTCTGCACACGGGCCGGGCTTCGGTCGACGTCCTCGCGTCGGCGGGTCGCTGCGGTCTCCGCATGCGCGGGAACGCCGGCGGTGGGCAGGTTCCAGGGTTTGGGGGCCGAGGGGGCTGCGGGGGCGGAGAGACCGGACTCGGACTCGGCGTCACCGGCAACGCCGGCCCCGACATCGGCTGTGGCCGCGGAGTCGCCTGTGGCCGGGGCTGCGGCGTCGAGGTCGGCTGCGGCTGCCGGCTGGGTGGGAGGAACGACGCGAGCACTAGCCAGCGGGCGGATGCCGTCCCGGTGGGAGCCGAAAACATCGATGAGCCCGTAAATCGGGGTGTCCAGGTACCGCGACCGGGTGTCGTCGACGACCTCCGCGAAATCGCGCCGCGAATAGAACACCGCGTCGATGGGCATGACCCGGCCGCTGCGGAGGTAGTTGTTGATGATCGTCGGCTCGAACACGACGGGCGTCGGCAGCGGATCCTCGGTCATCAGAATGCCCGTCAGCGCATGCCCCGGGACGATGATGACCACCGGGTGCAGACCGCACTGCTCCGCCACCGCCGCGTAGGCCAGTGACAGGTCGATGCACGTTCCGAATCGCGTGGTCAGCACATCCGACGACGAACGGATCCGCTGTCCGGTGTTTTCGAACGACGCCGGCGGGTTGATGTACCGGATCGACGCCTTCTGCAAGGCCTCGTACACCGCGCCGGCGATCTGGACGGCACGCTCCGGGCCCTGCTGGTAGCCGCATAGGGAGGCATCGCCGGTGCGCTCCTCGAGGATGTCCGCGACGTCGGAAAGCATCGGGAGGACCTCGTCCGCATTGGGCTGGACGAAGGCGGCCAACGACTCGTAGTAGGCCGGCGAATTGAACCACTCGTTGGGGGCCAGGACCTGCAGGTCGACCTGCTTGTCGACGGCATGTTCACCGGCCTGCACGAAAACGGACAGCTCGCCCGGCTGGCTTTCCGAAGATTCGAGGGTCGTAGACGCCGGCACGCGGGTGCGGTCGTGCAGCTCCAGAGGGCGGAACTGGCCGGGCTTCATCGGCGGGCAGGTGATCGGCCCCGTGTTGAACAGCTCGGCGCCGTCCACCGTCGCCCGCATGCTGATCTCGATCGCTTGGGAATCGGCTTCGGCATCGGGGTGATGCTCGACCGTCAGCAGGGGAATGACGGGAATCCGGTTATGGGCAAGGGCGTACCCCGTCGCCTCCATGAAGAAGATGGAGACCGTGAGGTCACCGAGCTCGAGGGAAAGGTGCTTGTAATGGTCGGTGACGAACATGGTCCTCAACTATTCGGGGGAGTGCGTGTCATGTGATGGAGTCCCGCCAATGCAGGTGCCATGCGGCATGACCCGTTGATGGACAAAGCGAATCCATCGTATCCGGAAGCGCGGATCACACCGGAGGAGCAAGGCTGATGTGCGCGGGGTCAGTCCAGTTCGACGTACGTCAGCTTGTCGTAGTTGATGATCGGGTCAGCGAATCCCAGCTTGAAACCCTTGGCCCCCTGGGGGACCTCAAAAGCCCACTTCATGGTCTTGGTGAACCCGGGGTTGGTTTGTTCGTTGCATCCGGGATTGCCGGGAATCTTGTAG
>DXDC01000192.1 GCA_019115685.1 Candidatus Agrococcus pullicola | reverse complement strand
GATCCGTCGAAGGTGCTTCCCGCGGGCGCCTCGATGCAGGGACGTGCATCCGCCAGCACAGGTCTTCTGAAGACCTTGCTGCTCGGCGCCTCGGGAGGTGTGGCGGGCTTCTGCGTCGGGCCCATCCTCGGCGCAGTGCTCACGTTCGCGGCGACGAGCGGCAGCGCTCTCGCGGGAGCACTCGTCATGGCCGTCTACGGTGCGGGAATGGTGGTACCGCTCGTGGCGATCGCACTCGCGTGGAACCGTCTGGGCGCTCGCGGCCGTCGCCTGCTCCGGGGGCGCTCGTTCCGAGCTCTCGGGCGCCAGTGGCACAGCACGTCGGTCGTCACCGGCGCGCTCTTGATCATCGTCGGCGTGCTGTTCTGGCTCACAAACGGCTTCATCGCAGTACCGCAGCTGGTGCCGTCCGACGTGCAGGTGTGGTTGCAGAACAGCGCGTCGGTGCTGGCCAATCCCGTACTGGATGCCGTCGTGATACTCGCGGTCGCCCTGCTCGCTCTCGGAGTCTGGTTCGTCGCGCGACGGGGCCGGACGTGAAGCACGGTAGGGCCGGAGCGGTCGCTGCGCTGTGTCTTGTGCTCGTTGGATGCGCAACGGACGACTCCACGGCCACGGAGCCCGTGCCCGTCGCCTCACAGCTTCCTGCGGCGGAGACGAGTGCAATGCTGCTGCCCGCCCCCTACGAGGATCGCGAAATCGTCACACCGGACTGGGACCTCGAGCCGCTCCACGCCGACGGCGTGTCTCTGGCTGCGACGCCGGGCGAGTCTGCCCTCGAATTCTCTGCCGTCGACGACTTCGGCGAAGTGCTCTGGAGGGCGGAGCGACCGCTGAGCTGCTCGGGATTCGCCCTCACAACCGACGCCGATGGCCGCAGCCTGGCCATTTTGACCGATCTGACTTCCTCCTCCACGGCCTTTGCGGAGACAACGGCGAGCGCATACGACCTGCACACGGGCGAGCGCGTCTGGGGGCCGGTGGATGTGCCCGGGCCACATCGCGGCCCCGGAGCGGTGTTCGCGTATGCGCCAAAGAGCGTGATGGGGGAGAGCGGCCCGAGGCTCGCACTGGACGCCGCGACAGGTGAAACGGTGCACGACGAGGAATCCGGCTCGGCAACCGTGATCGGCGAATACCACGGCATCTTCCTGACCTCCGCGGGGCGCGAACTGATCGCAACCGACGCGAGCGGCGAGGAGCTCTGGCGCAGCGAAGGGGCGGAGCGCTGGACCCCGAGTGTGCCCGGTGCATACGAGCACGCGCGACTGGGCGGCAGGTACGCGCTCGTAGCCACGGCATCCAGCGGAGCGTCGCTCGTGGAGCTCGATACGGGCGAGGTCAAGGGAGAAGACCTGCGGGATGCCGCGTTCGATATCGCCTCCGGAACCCTGGTGATGCAGCACGGATCGGGGCTGACCGCCGTGGATGCCGACGGCAACGAGCTCTGGCAGATGACGCTTGCCGAAGGCACCGAGATCGCGGGTCTCGGTGACGTCTTCCTCTTTCTGCTCGAAGACGGTTCGCTTCGCGTGCACAACGTGATCACCGGTGCGCACGCCCAAGCGTATGCAGAGGGTGACGGTCGCATCGTGTATCCGGTCACCGTGGCCGACACCGGTGCCGCGCTGCTGCTCGATGGAGGCGATTACCGGCTCGTGATGGCATCACGCGGAATCGACGCCCCATGAGGCCGGTATCGGAACCATCACGAACTGTGCAACTGCACAGATAACCAGTGGCGTCCGTCACCAGTTTGCGAGGTTCGGTAGCGCCGGGCTGAATATGCGGTGAAAATGGAGCCGATCCCCATACTTCACGGGCGATGCTGCCGGATGTGCACTTAAGTAAGCGGAACGCTTCCAGTCGGCGGCGGTGCCGCACGTGAATCAGGCACCTGATTGGAGCACCATGGTCGACGTCGCCCAACCCGAGAACACCAAGAAGAAACCGCAGATGGTCCGAACGGCCGTCGTGGTCGGTACCGCGCTCGAGCACTACGACTTCTTCATCTACGGAACCGCTGCGGCGCTGGTGTTCAACCAGCAGTACTTTGCCAGTGAGGATCCGCTTGTCTCCTCGCTCGCGGCATTCGCGACGTTCGCGGTCGGCTTCATCGCTCGGCCGCTCGGCGCTGTGTTCTTCGGGCACCTCGGCGACACGATCGGTCGTCGAAACACCCTGATCATCACGCTGGTGGTCATCGGTATCTCGACCGGTCTCATCGGCACTGTGCCGACATTCGCCGCCATCGGCGTCTGGGCGCCCCTGGCGCTCGTCGTACTGCGGTTCCTGCAGGGGCTCTCGTTCGGCGGTGAGTGGGCGGGAGCCGTCACCCTGGCGACCGAGCACGCCCCACCCGGCAAGAAGGGGCTCTACGCGAGTCTGCCGCAACTCGGATCGCCGATCGGCAACATCACGAGCTCTGGCGCCTTCCTGCTGCTCGCGTTCATGCCGGCGGAGACATTCGACGCTTGGGGATGGCGCATCCCGTTCCTGCTCGCCTTCCCGCTGCTCGGCGTAGCCCTGTGGGTTCGGACGCTCGTTGACGAATCACCCGAGTTCAAGAAGGTCGCGGCGCACGATCAGGTCAAGAAGGTGCCGGCTCTGGAGG
>DXDC01000191.1 GCA_019115685.1 Candidatus Agrococcus pullicola | reverse complement strand
GTTGTTGACGTAGGGGAGCCCGAAGGCGCTGGTCCAGCGCTGCACGTGGTCGGCGAGCGCATCGCCGCGTCGCTGCATTACGGAGCCCAGCGGCATGACACCGCTCGGGTTGGCGCCTGAAACTAGGATCGGAGTGATGCCCGCAGCCATGATCCGACGCGCCGCGATCAGCAACCGCGAGGAAACCCATGCTGGGCTCACTCTCGGCCGCATGATGTCGTTTCCGCCGCCGTTGATCGAGATCACATCGGGCGCGAGCGAAATGGCTGCGTCGAGTTGCTCGTCGAGGATGGCGGCGATCTTGCGCCCGCGAATCGCGAGATTCGCATATTCGACCGGGACATCCTGCGCAGTCGCGAGTCGCCCGGCAACCAGGTCCGCCCACCCGCGCGGACCCTCGCCATCGATCTCGTCGCCGTAACCCTCCGAGAAGCTGTCGCCGATCGCGACGTACTTGCGAATCTCCACGTTCTTCAAGCTATCCGATCCGGAGCTGCCGTGCCGACGCATCGACTACCATGGGCAGTACACGGGAGCTTGGTGGAGCCAGGCTGAGAGGAGGGCGAGCAGCCCTCGACCGTCGAACCTGAACCGGATAATGCCGGCGCAGGGAGGTATCTCACCCGTGCCGTTCACCTATCGAAAGGCACTAGTTATGACTGAGAAGTCTGCGCGCTCACTGCGGTGGCGCGTTATCGACATCGTGGTGGCATCCGTTCTGGGTGTCGCCGTTGGATTGTTGTTCGTCTTCTGGAACTTCGCTGGTTACGCGTGGTTCTCGGCCATGGACGCATTCACGCCAGGGTTCGGCGGCATCGCCGTCGGCGTCTGGCTCATCGGAGGTGTGCTCGGAGGGCTCATCATCCGCAAGCCCGGCGCCGCACTCTACGTCGAAACCCTCGCAGCGACCGTTTCGATGCTGCTGGGCAGCCAGTGGGCCGTCGAGACCATCTATTCGGGCATAATCCAGGGCTTGGGCGCGGAGCTCATTTTCCTGCTGTTCTTCTACCGCAGGTTCGGTGCGGTCATCGCTGTCCTGGCGGGCATCGGATCCGCTGTCGCTGCCTGGACGTTGGAGCTGTTCCTCTCCGGCAACATCGAGATGGGCGCCGGTTTCCTCACGATCTATCTCATCGCACTCATCATTTCCGGCGCTCTGCTGGCGGGACTGCTCGGCTGGCTGCTGACGAGGGCGCTCGCCGCGACAGGAGCGCTGAACCGCTTCGCGGCAGGCAGAGAGGTTCGCGGCGTCTCGTGACAGGAGCCCGAATCGTCGCCGAAGGGTGGGGGTGGCGGCACGCATCTCGCCGCCATCCGGCACTCGACGGTGTCGATTTCACGATCGAGCCGGGGGAGCGCGTACTGCTGCTGGGGCCGTCGGGGGCGGGGAAATCAACGTTGCTGGCGGCGATGGCCGGCGTGCTCGGCGGCGCGGACGAGGGGGACGAATCGGGATCGTTGACCATCGACGGCACCCGAGCATCCGAACTGCGAGGCCGTGCGGGCCTGGTGCTGCAGGATCCGCAGGCGAACACGATCCTCTCGCGCATTGGGGATGACGTCGCCTTCGGCTGCGAGAACCTGCGGGTGCCGCGCGAGGAGATCTGGCATCGAGTGGACGGCGCGCTCGATGCGGTTGGGCTGCGGTACCCGCTTGAACGTTCGACCACGGAGCTTTCCGGCGGTGAACGGCAACGGCTCGCGCTGGCCGGTGTTCTGGCCATGCAGCCGGGCTTGCTGCTGCTCGACGAGCCGACGGCAAACCTCGACCCGGCCGGCATCACCGAGGTGCGCGAGACTGTCGATCGCACCGTTTCGGCATCTGGCACCACTCTGGTCGTCGTCGAGCACAGGGTTGAGGCCTGGTACGACGTCATTGACCGCATCATCGTGCTGGAACCGGGCGGGGGCGTGCTCGCGGACGGCGCAAAGGATGCTGTTATCGGGGAGCACGGGGACTCGCTTGCTGCGAGAGGGGTCTGGATTCCCGGGCACCCGATCACTATCGATCGCACACCGAACCCGAACGGAGTGCTGCTGACCGCGTCGGGAGTGGCGGTCGGCTTCGGCGAAACCGTCGTGCAGCAGGGCGTCGATATGGCCGTGCGAGCCGGCGAATCACTGGTGATAACCGGCGAGAATGGCGCAGGCAAGACCACTCTGGCCCACGCGCTCGCAGGCCTCACGGCACCGATTGCTGGCAGCGTGAACGCCACGGACGGTTTCGCGCCTTCTCGGTCGCCGCATCCCTACAGGTGGCGCTCGCGTGACCTGCTCACCCGGATCGGTACCGAGTTCCAACAGCCGGAGCACCAGTTCGTCGCCGCGAGTGTACGTGAAGAACTCACCGTCGGCCCGCGCGTCGCGAAGCTCCCCGGCGCCGGGGCGATCGTCGACCGCCTGCTCGAGAGCTTGCGACTGTCGCACCTTGCGAACGCGCACCCCTTCACGCTGTCGGGCGGCGAACAACGACGTCTCTCGGTCGCCACTGTGCTCGCGACCGCTCCGAGGGTGCTCGTGCTGGATGAACCCACGTTCGGGCAGGATCGCACGACATGGCGCGAACTCGCCGTCATGATCGCAGAGCACGTCGATGCCGGTGGCGCTGCGGTGTCGGTGACTCACGACGAGCAGTTCATCCGACTGCTCGGGGATGCGAGGATCCATTTGGAGAAGCTGGCTCTGCACGCGGACGTGAGTCAAAGGGGCGGCTTGTGAAACTCGTTGACCGTCTGAACCCCGTTATGCCGTTCTTCGCGGCGATGCTCTACTCGATTCCGATGCTCACCAGTATCGACATCGTCAGCGCATCGGTGGCACTTGGGATTTGGTTGCTGTTGTTCTTCTGCGCGGGGATCGGCCCGAGAACGATCGTCCGCCGCACCTGGCCGCTGCTCCTCGCCGCACCCCTGAGCGGCATCAGCATGCTGCTGTACGCCAAGCCGGGAGGGGAGGCGTACTTCTCGTGGTGGCTGATCAACGTCACCGACAACTCCATCGAGCTCGCCACCGCGATCGTCGTGCGCGTGCTGGCGATCGGCATTCCGACGCTCGTCGCCCTCGTCGGGGTAGACCCGACCAGACTCGCCGACTCGCTCGCCCAGGTGGTTAAGCTGCCGTCACGGTTCGTTCTGGGCGCGCTTGCGGGCACGCGCTTGTTCAGCGTGCTCGCCGACGACTGGCGTTCGCTCTCCGGTGCGCGTCGTGCTCGCGGGTTGGGAGATCACGGAGCGGCACGCCGCTGGTTCACGATGGCGTTCGCCCTGCTTGTCGCCGCGATCCGTCGAGGTTCCCTGCTCGCGACGGCCATGGAGGCAAGAGCGTTCGGTGCGGGGGAGCGCACGTGGGCCAGGCCTTCGACCGTGTCATGGCGTGACTGGGTGGTCGTGGCCGTCGCACTGGGAATCGCTGCGGCTGCGATCGGCATCGCCGTGGCGACGGGAAGCTACCGGCTCGTGGGGTCGCAGTGAGCCTGACGCTGATCGACGGGCGCTCAGGTGCAGGCAAGTCGTCGTACGCGCGCAGGCTCGCTGCGTCGGACGGGACACGCATCCTCACCATGGACTACCTCTACGAGGGCTGGGAAGGGCTCATGATCGGTTGCGCGACCCTCGAGCGCATCCTCACAGAGCGTGCAGCCGGTCGGATCGCTTGTTGGCGCGATTGGGACTGGCACGCATACGCCTGGGGCGATGAGCGCACCCTTGATCCGCACGAGTCGTTGATCGTCGAGGGATGCGGTGCTATTACGCCCATTACCGTTGTCTTCGCGGAACGGGCGATCTGGCTGGATACCCCAGAGGATGTGCGTCACGCGCGTGCGCTCGCCCGCGATGGCGACGACTCCTGGTGGGAGGGCTGGAAACAGCAGGAACGCATCCACCTCGACCGCCATGACCCACGCGGTCTCGCGACCGAGGTTGTGAATCTCTCCGACTAGGGGCGCGCATCTCACAATCGCATCCGAGGTGTTTGATGCGGATCGAGGTGTCGCAATCGTCTGTGTAGGAACATTGACATGCGTGACCGGCACTGCCGGACTTCAACTCCACGCACCCGCGGCAGCGGCCCGGGCAGCGTAGTCGCGGAATGTGCGCGCATCCCGGCCCAGGATCTCTCGAACGCCGTTGGTCGGCTCCGTCAAGCGGCCGCGGCGAATCTCGGCGAACATAGTGTCCAATGCCTTGGCGTCTGCGTCGGGTAGACCTTGAGCAAGCAAATGCGTCGCGTACTGCTCGGGCGAGACATCGGCAAATCGGAGTTCAAGACCCGACTCTCTTGCGATTATCGCAACCGCTTCGCCCCAAGCGAGAGATTCCGGACCCGTGACCTCGACGATCCGGCCGCCCCGGTTC
This sequence comes from Candidatus Agrococcus pullicola, assembly GCA_019115685.1. GTDB lineage: Bacteria > Actinomycetota > Actinomycetes > Actinomycetales > Microbacteriaceae > Agrococcus > Agrococcus pullicola. The sequence goes on along the minus strand of DXDC01000191.1, from coordinate 9,289 downwards.
TCCCCGGTGAGCAGTGCTACGGCTACGTCGGCTACGTCTTCTACGTCGACGAACGGCTCGGTCACGCCGCCGACCGGCAGTATCAGTTCTCCAGCCATGATCGCTTCTCGGAAAACGTCCTCATCGAAATTCTGCGCGAAGTTGCTTGCTCGCAGGATCGACCACTCCACGCCCGAGTGCCGCACCGCATCCTCGAGTTCGACCATCTCCCGACCGTGGGTTTCCCAAACGTCGGCACCACGACCGGAGAGAGCAACGAACCGCCTGACACCCGCAGCGGTCGCCTGAGCTACAAAATCTTCTACCGGGGCGGGAGTCAGTGGCAAGGCGACGTAGACGGTGGACACCCCGTTGAGGGCTGACGACCACGTGGCGCGGTCGTTCCAATCGAACTGAACCTCGCTACTCCGTGAGGCGGCGCGGACGTTCAAGCCAGCGGCATGCAGGCGATCGACGACCCTGCGACCGGTTTTGCCCGTTGCCGCGAGGACAAGAATGAGCTCGGCGGGCTGTCGCGTGTCGTGTGGTTGCTGAGTCTTGGTTGTTTGAGCCATGCATCCAGTGAACCGCGACAATCTTGGCTGATCCATGGGTGATCGTCTCAGCTTTATGTTCAGCCGTCTAATCAGTCGTGGAGAGTGGCTTCGCCCGCGCCACGCGTGAATGGATTCAGCCGTAGCGGTTGATGAGCCCCGCGATTCGGATGTGCATCTGGAAGCTCGTGTTCATGCGCCGATGCGCGTGGTAGTTCAGGATTACGTGCGTGTCTTGCTGCGGGTAGTAGAACATGTGGGTCGAGGTATAGCCGAGCCCTCCCGTGGGTTGCGGGTAGCCTCGCATGAGCGGGAAGAATCCTCCGAATCGGATGCTCACCATTCCTGTTCCGTAGTGAATGCCGGGCCGGAACCTGCTGCGAGGGGTCCCGAAGTATCGAACCCACTTGATATCGCACAGATTGCCTCTGTGCAGCTCTCGCTGGAACCGCAAGAGGTCGTTCGCGGTCGACGCCCCACCCATCCCGTTCCACCAGGTGAGGTTGGGGGCGAACGGGACTTTGTCGTCCTCCTTTGATCCGCCGAGCCAAAAGGGCGCGAGTTTCGGCACAAGCCGGGCGAGGTTGTAGTCGTCAGCATTCACCCACTCGATTGAATCCGCCATGCCGGACGGCTCGAAGATGCGGCTGGCCAACTGTTCTGCATAGCCGGTGTCGCGCGCTTCCTCGATAATGCGGATCAACAGCAGGTAGGCAGTGTCGCTGTACAGAAATCGCTCACCCGGTTTCGCGAACGGGGGCAGATGGTCGGCCTGCTGGAGGAAGTCAGGGATTGTCCAGACTCGCTCGGGGTGCTTCTGGAGCTCTTTGATGGAGCACGTCGTGCTGTATCCACGGGGCGGCAGTACGACGTCCGGAAGGCCGGATGTATGCGAGAGCAGATGCTGCACGGTGACGTCTTTCGCGTTGTCGACGCCCTCTTTCGCAGGGAGTGGTGCGAGTTCTTCCGCCGGCAGCAGCCGGCCGATCGGGGTGTCTGGCGTGCAATAGCCCTCATCGAACAGTTGGCCGAGGAGTGCAGCAATGAACACCTTGTCGATGCTCGCGATCCAGAACGGCTGATCGAGATCTCCGGCTGAGAAGTTCAGCTTCGGACCACTTATGAGTGCGGTCGGCGGTACGGGGTACCTGCGGCTGCTTGTCCGCTCGAGCCGTTCGACGGTTTTCCGAATGGCAGTGTTGACGTTCACGGTTACCCCTCAGTGTCGCGCAAGTATCTATCTAATAGATATATCTACTAGATAGACTTGAGCCGCGTCAAGGGCTACACTCAACCGCATGGCTCATGTGATTCTCGGTCTTCTGATGCTTTGGCCCCAGAGCCTCTACGATCTGACGAAACACTTCGAAGCCGGAGTCTCGCTGTTCTACAGTGCGAGTACGGGCAGCATCAAGCGAGCCCTCGACCGTCTGCTCTCCGAAGGCTGGATCGCGGTCGAATCGGCCAGCGGCCCGAGAGGGAAGAAGACCTACTCGATCAGCGACGAGGGCCGTACCGAGTTCCGGCGGTGGATGCTGGTTGAAGCAAACGGGGGAGACCCGGAGACCGCGATCCTCGCTCGCACGTTCTTCCTCGGGCTCCTCCAGGGCGAGGACCGTTCGGTTGCAGCGGCTCGCATCCATGACCGCATCCGACAGGACCTTGCGCGTTTGGAGCAGCTCGACTCGCAATTGCCGAGCACGGCGGTACCCGAGGGCTTTGAAGAGGTAGCGCACTATCAGTTGGCCACGTTGCAGTACGGTATCGCAACTGGGCGGACGGCGCTGCGGTGGGCGGAGGAGTACCTGCCCGAGGAGTGACTTCGCGGTTACGCTCTCAGCGGCAACTGCTCCCATTCGAGGTGGTGACCGCTGCCCAATGCTCTGTACGGGCGTTCCGCGGCATCCGAAATGCTCTGGGCGACATCGCGCTGGCTCGATGTGAAGTCGAGCGTGACCGAGTGCATACTGCGCGATCAACGACCGCAATGCTTCAGCCGTTGGCGCTGACCGCGCTGAGATCGTCGTGAGTCATGCCCATCCAAGTCGGTGCAGCTCATCATCGTCGATGCCATAGAAGTGCGCGATCTCGTGTACGAGCGTGGTGTGGACCTCGTCTCGGAGCCGTTCGATGTCGGAGTGCCTTGCGAGATGGGTTTCGCGGAAGACGACGATGCGGTCCGGTAGCTCACCGAATCCGTATTGCCCTCGGTCCGTGATCGCGACGCCTTCGTAGATCCCCAGCAGTTCCTCGGTCTCATGGCGGTCCTCCACCATGAAAACGACGTTGTCGAGCCCCTCGAACATTTCGTCAGGAAGCTTGTCGAGTTCCTCGACGACGAGCTCTTCGAATGTCTCAAGATCCATGTCGATCATGCCACCAGCCTACGGTGAGAATCTCGCTTCGATCTCGACGTCGTGGCGATAGAGTGACCGAGTGCGCGAAACGGATGTCTTGGTGATCGGAGCAGGGCAGGCCGGGCTCTCCGTCGCCTACCATCTCGTGCGCAAGGGGTTCGTGCCGCTGTCACGATCGAGCTCAGGAGAACGATCGTTTCTGATGCTCGACGCGGAAGACGGGCCTGGCGGTGCGTGGCGGCATCGGTGGGACAGCCTCACGATGGACAGCGTCAACGGCATCTACAACCTCCCGGGCATGCCACAGGAAGAGGTCGACTCGACCTTGCCCTCGAGCACGGTACTACCCGAGTACTTCGCGCGGTTCGAGCAACGTTTCGACCTGGATGTCTTGCGACCGGTGGGCGTCCAAGGGGTGCGTTTCGAGGAGCCGGGTGATCCTCGCGGGATGCTGCTGGCCGACACCGAGATCGGCACGATTCGATTCCGGGCGCTCGTGAACGCTACCGGTACCTGGCGCCAGCCGTTCGTGCCGTTCGTTCCCGGAATGCGGGACTTTCGAGGGCAGCACGTACGGACCGTGGACTATGTCGCCGCCGACCGATTCTCCGGGCGTCACGTTGCGGTGGTCGGTGGCGGAATATCAGCCGTCGGATTCCTCGCCGAACTCTCGAAGGTGACTTCGACCAGCTGGTTCACACGTCGTGAGCCGGAGTTCGTCGATGGTGACTTTCGGCGTGAGCAACTGACCCTCGCCGTCGAAAAAGTCGATGAGCGCGTGCGCCAGGGATTGGTGCCGAAGAGCGTCGTCGCGGTTACCGGTTTGCGTTGGACACCGACGCTTATCGCAGCCAAGCGCAGGGGTGCTATGAATCGGCAACCGATGTTCACACGGATCGAACCCGGCGGAGTTCGGTTGCAGGACGGAGGGTTCCAACCCGTTGACGTCATCCTGTGGGCCACGGGATTCCGAGCGGATATCGACCATCTGTCGCCCCTGGGGCTGCGTGGCTCCGGAGGAGGGATCGTAATGGATCCGCCGACCGTGGCGGGCGAACCCCGTGTGCACCTGGTTGGTTATGGACCGAGCGCCTCAACGGTCGGCGCGAACCGGGCCGGTCGCGTCGCCGTGAGGCGCCTGGTCGAGTATCTGGACGGCTGACTCCGGCATCACTCCCAACGGAAGAACAGCAGCGAGATGATGACACTGCAACCGGCAGCTACGACGAGCGGCACGATCATCGACAGCTCCACCGGCTGCCCGGTCCAGGTCGCGGCCAAAAGGTCGGATGCCGCGCCGAACGGCAAGTACTGACTTACATCTTGCAACGCATCCGGCAGGATATTTCTGCCCCCGAACATGCCGCCGAGGGCGCCCAAACCAAGAAACAGGATGATACCCATCGCAATCGCCGCATTCGTGGTCGGCGCGAGCGATGCTACGATCATGCCGATGCCGTACATGCTGACCATGACGAGCAGGACCGCTCCGGCAACCGCGAGCACGCTTGCCGGTGCAACAGCGTCGAAGAACACGAAGGATACCGTGAGCGCGAGCGCAATACCGATGAGCGACAGCAGCGCATTGACCACGATTTGCGAAACGAGCACCATCATGGGCGAGGCAGGAGTTGCTCCCAGCCGGCGCAGGATGCCCGACTTGCGATAGTAGGAGAGATACGTCGGCATATTCAGCATGCCGATGTATGCGAAGACCATCGTCAGCACGATCGGTAGGACATAGAACTCGAAGGCGGTGAATCCGTCCGTTCCGATCGCCTCGGACGAAGCCATGCTTGCGCTCGTAAGGAGCACCAAAAGAGGAAGCCCGAGCGGCAGGAGCAGACTCGCGTAATCGCGTGCGAGGCTCTTCGCTTCCGAGAGGATGAGCATCTTCCATGCGCGGGGACCGGGTCGGCGTGCTGTCGCCCGCGTGAGTTCCGTGGTCATGCTGCTTCTCCTTCATAGATTTCGGTGCCGGTGAGGCTGACGAACGCTTCTTCGAGGTTCTCGGCTCCGGCCGATTCGGTGATGCCTGCGGGTGTGTCTTCGATGAGAACGCGACCGTCCTTGATGAGCGCGACTCGATCGCACAGCCGCTCGACCTCATCCATGGCATGACTGACCATCAACACGGTGACGCCGTCGTCGTGCAGAGTTTCGAGCGTTGCCCAGATGCGCCGCCTGGCGGTGGGGTCGAGCCCTGTCGTGATCTCGTCGAGGATCACGACTTCCGGACGTCCCACGAGCGCGAGAGCGACCGAGAGTCGTTGCTGTTGACCGCCGGACAGTTTCTGAAACCGTGTGTTCCGCTGTTCGCTCAGGTGCACGAGTCCGAGAGTCTCTTCCACCGAACGGGGGTTCGGGTAGAAGCTCCTATAGAGATCGACGAGCTCCTTAGCCGTCAGCGCATCGTGCAGGAGAGCGCTCTGCAGCTGGATGCCGAGCACCTGTCGTAGCCGAGCCCGTTCTCGAACAGGATGCAGCCCCAGCACGGATACAGCGCCGGAGTCCGGTTTGCGCAGCCCGCCGATCATCTCCACCGTGGTTGTCTTACCTGCGCCGTTCGGCCCGAGGATGCCGTACGTCGTGCCTTTCTCGATGCCGAGACTGATGCCATCGACTACGGCTCTGCCCTTGTAACTCTTGCGAAGATTCGTGGTCTCGACCGCTAGTTCTTTCGTCATGCTTCGACGTTATGCGCGCGTTTCACTCCCGCACCTGTGCCAGCTGTCACGTTCCCGGTGCATGACTTTTGGCAGGGGCAGGTGGGCTACGGTGCGATTACCCTGAAAGTGTGAAACAAATGACTGCCGACTACTGGGCCGGGCTGGCGATGATTGCCGTTGTGGTCGGTGCAGCGTATCCGGTGCTGTTCCGTCTCGTGGAACCGTCTATACCGTACCTCGCCTGGGTCGGTGTCTTCATCGGCATGCTCGCTGCAGCGACGCTCAGTCTACTCAGCGACGGTCAGCGGTGGGGGACGGTGCTCTTCTGCGTCGGTGTCGTCGCCTCGTGGGTGCTGCTGCTGACGACGGCGGGCAGTACCGGATTCCTGGCGATCATTTCTGTCGTGTTCGCGGCGGTCAGCGTCTATATCGTGCCCTTCATCCTCGTTGGATGCGTCATCCTGGGGAATACGATTGTTCTTGCTGTCGCGTCGTACCTCAGTGCTCCGAACGTTACGGAGATCGTGCTCGTGACCGGGCTCTACTTGCTCCTGCAGGTCGGCACCGCGCTGTCGTCTTCCGCCATCATCCGCGAGCAGACGATGCGAAAGCGGCTCTCTGAGAAGAACATCGAGTTGCAGGCTGCCGGTGTACTGCTCGAGGAGAGCACTCGTACCGCGGAACGTTTGCGGATCTCGCGAGATCTCCACGATTCCATTGGGCACAAGTTAACCGTGCTGAGCCTCGAACTCGAAGCCGCCAGGCACAGCGAAGACGAGGCAGCTCGTACGCACGTCGAAAAGGCTTCATCGGTGGCACGTGAGGTGCTGGGCGACCTGCGCGCTACGGTCAGCGAGATGCGAGAGGAGTCATCGGACCTCACCGGAGCGTTGCAGGGCGTTGTCGACGGGATTCCGAGTCTGGACATCGCTGTCAGTGTTGACGAAGACGTACGCGTCGACGGAGATGTGCAGGAGGTGCTTGTGCGTGCCGTGCAAGAGATCGCGACCAACACCATGAGGCACGCGGACGCGCATCAGCTGCAGATTCGTGTCCGGTACGAGGAGGATGGCGCGGTTCGTCTCGAAGCGCTGGATGACGGCAGGGGAGCCGCACATCCGGTACCGGGAAATGGGTTGCGGGGCATGATCGAGCGGTTCGACGCCATCGATGGAGATGTCGAACTCGATGGTTCGAACGGATTCGGCATCGTCGCTCGAGTTCCGTTGGCCGCGCGGCAGGTGCCCGCCGTATGAGCGGCGAAGCGGGGTCCGGCAGCCGGCCCAGAGTTGTCATCGTCGACGACCAGACGCTCGTTCGGCAAGGTATACGGACATTGCTGACGATTGCGGAGATCGAGGTTGTCGGGGAAGCGGATGACGGGGCCCGCGCCATCGAGGTCATTGAGGAAGAGCAGCCCGACGTCGTGCTTCTCGATCTCAGGATGCCGAAGTATGACGGGCTGTGGGCGCTCGCTCAGTTGGCTGAGCGTGAATCAGAAGTGCCCGTGCTCGTGCTCACCACGTTCGACGATGACACGCTCGTGCTCGACGCGCTTCGCGGCGGCGCGCGAGGCTACCTGCTGAAGGACGTCACGCTCGAGCAGCTCGCGCAGGCCGTGAGGTCGTTGGCGGCGGGCGGCACGCTTATCGCTCCCTCCATCACCGACCGGCTGCTGCGAGCGATCAAGTCGGGACCGTCTCCGGTCGGAGCCGATGCGCCCCCTATGCGGCCGCTCACGGAACGGGAAACAGAGGTGCTGCGGCTCATGGCGGAGGGCTACACGAACAGGGAGATCGCCGAAGTGCTGTTCCTCGCCGAAGGCACGGTCAAGAACCACGTTTCGACGCTGCTCGTCAAACTCGGAGCCAGAGACAGAACCCACGCAGTGCTGCGGGCGCTGCACGAGGGGCTACTGGGGTAGCGCTGACAAAGGGCGCACCGTCAGGCTTTGAGCCGCGACGCCGAACGGGCCCGATTCGTCGTGCAGAACCGTGTGTGTGAGACCGACGCCGCTCGCACCATACGAGACCGACGTGTCGTATCCGAGGCGTTCTCCCGACGGCTGGCGGATCATGTGAATGGTCAGGTCCAGGTTGGGAAAGGCGACGGAGTTGATTGCTTGTCTCGGCGTCAGGCCGTTCGCGAAATCCACCATGCCGATTATCCGGGCGAGGTCGCTCGTGGGCTCGTCTTCGATCAGCGGAACCAACGGGTGCACCCATGACGAGGCGCGACCGGGGTGCTCTTCACTGCTGCGAACGTCGATCGATCGCACGCATCCTCCGGGCCATTCGTCGGTGATGCGGCCTGCTCCCATGTCCTCGCGATCCCGAATGCCGGGCAGCTCATTGGCCGCTATCGCCGCAGTATCGAAAGGCTGCATGAACCACGCTCGCAGAATGACAGCAGCTCGGCCGCCCTGCGACAGCGTCGCCTCGACCAGCTCGATGGTCCTACCCGGTCGAAGAACGCGAATGTCGATCTCGATTTCGTCCAGCGTGAACACTCCGAGGATGTCGTACGACAGCCTGCCGATGACCAAGCGGTCATCCCGTCTGCCCATGTGTTCCTGTTCGATCAGATGAACGAGTAGTCCAAAGGAGGGCGCGACATGTTGCTCATCGACGTTCCACGCCCCTGAGACGTGCTCGGTCGCCTTGAAAGTGCGTTCATCGATTCGGACGAAATACGACGTTGCTTCTGTCACTGTTCCTCGCTGCGATGGGGGATACCGGCTCCCCACACTACCCGCTGACGCGCATAGCAGAGTCGTTCCTGCGACACTGTTGTTTGTGAACGCGGATGCCCGTTCGCGTGATCGTTACGGTCGCAGCAGCGTGAGCGCGGCGGCGATGTGGGATGCGCTGAGCCGCTCGAGTGTCGGCACGGGAGTCGGAGCGAACGCTGGTGAATGGTTGCTCGGGATTTCTGCGCCGACCTCGCCTGCACTCGCTGCATCCCACAGCTCCTTCGGTGTCGAACCGACGAACCAGTAGCAGTACGGAGAATCGAATGCCGCGGGAATAGCGTCGAAGTCCTCGGACGCCGTCACCCGGGACGCGGAAGTGGCGTCGTCGCCGAACGCTTCACGAAAGGCTGTCGATACCGTTGCGGTCAAGGCTGCGTCGTTGACGGTTACCGGACACGGCACGTCGTAATGAAACTCCGGCTCGCGAGGAGATCCGGATGCAGCGCACTCCGCCCGAACGATGCGCTCGACCGCGGCGCGCAAACGATCCTGCACGTCTTCGTCGTAACTGCGGATGTCGATCTGCAGCTCGGCCGAATCGCTGATGATGTTCGATGTCGATCCCGCGTGCAGAGATCCGACCGTGACCAACGCGAATGTGCCGGGAGCAACTTCGCGGGACACGATGCCCTGCAGTCGTTGCACGATCGCGGATGCCAAAACTATGGGATCGACGGTCAGGTGCGGCATTGATCCGTGCCCTCCCCGCCCGTACACGACGACTCTCGTGACGTCAAGAGCCGACAGCACGGGGCCGGGCGCCGAAAATACCTGTCCGGGCTCACCCGGCAGTACGTGTGCCGCGAAGCACGCATCAGGACGGGGTACCGCGTGCGTCAGCCCGTCCGCGACCATCGCGTGTGCTCCGGAGCCCAGTTCTTCAGCCGGCTGGAAAACTGCAATGTATGTGCCCTTCCAGTGCCCACGGTTCTCCTGCAGCGCGCGTACAGCGCCCATCAGCCCGGCAACGTGCGCGTC
>DXDC01000190.1 GCA_019115685.1 Candidatus Agrococcus pullicola | reverse complement strand
ACACGGGCAGTCGCTCCAACTGTGCGAGTCCCGTGCGACGGATGAAGCCGTCGAACACGAGCGCATCGAGCTGTGCGCGGGCGTCCGTGAGCTGGGCCATGAACGCGATCGACGATCCGTCGCGCAGCGCACGATCGACGCCACGAGCAGCCGTCAGGCAGCGTGCGACCAACGCAGTGATCTGGAACATCCGGTCGACGATGCCGCTCTCGATCGCTGCCCGTAGTTCGTCGAAACGCTCCGGCGTCGTCACAGCTCCAGCAGCTTCGAACCGCTCGAACTCCGCGTCGATGATGAGCCCCAGCACGTCGTCCATGAGCGCGTCCGTGGAGCGGTAGGGCGAGGATCCGATCGCCAGGCGCTCCGACTGCGTCAGGCTCTCGGCGACGTACTGCCCTGGGGTTGCGATCGCCTGTTGCAGCATCCCCTTCACGGCACGCACCCGGGCGGCATCCCGTTCGGCGGCCGTCGCGTGCATCCGCACACCGAATCCGTCGGCGGTCGTCGTGAATCCCGGGTAAGCGCGCACGACGTTGCCGCCCTGGCGGACGTCGATGAAGTCGGGCAGTTCGGCGTCGAGGCGGCTCACACCGTCGCGCTCCGATTCGTGGGTGACCTTCACCGCGGCAGCGGCAACGCGCTGCTGAGCCTGCGAAGCGAACCGCTGCTGCAGCTCGGGCAGCGACTTCGCCACGCCCATCTTCTTGCCGCGATCGTTTTCGATCTGGAACGTCGGCCGCAGGTGGTCGGGCACGCGCGACCAGTCGACGTCGTCGGCGCCTGCGGGGATGTGCGCCTTGCGCTGGATGCGGTCGGCCAGCACTTCTGCGATGGGCCGGCCGTCGGGGTCATCGGGCAGATCGTCGAGCATGGCTCGCGCCCAGTCACCGGCGGGTACGATGTGCTTCCGGATCTGCTTGGGCAGCGCCTTGATCATCGCGGTCAGCAGCTCTTCGCGCATGCCGGGCACGAGCCAGTCGAAGCCGGCCGGAGACAGGCGGGGGAGCACGGCCACGGGCACGTGCACGGTGAGCCCGTCCTGTTCATCGCCGGGCGAGAAGCGATAGCTGAGCCGCAGTTGCTGCTCACCCTGGTGCCACCTGGTCGGATAGTCGTCGCGGGCGAACCGGTCGGCGTCCTCCGTCAGTGCCTCGCGCGTGAGCGTGAGCAGTTCAGGTCGTTGCGGCTTCTCCGTGCGCCACCACCCTTCGAAGGTGCGCTGCGACACGACATCGGCCGGGATGCGGGCGTCGAAGAACTCGAAGATCGTGTCCTCGTCGACGAGCAGGTCGCGTCGGCGCTGACGCTCCTCGAGCTTCTCGATCTCGCGAATCAGCTGCCGATTCTTGCGATCGAACTTCTCCGGCGTCTCCCAGTCACCCTCGACGAGCGCGTGCCGGATGAACAACTCGCGGGCGTGCGCGGGATCGAAGCGCGCGAACTGAACCCGCCGCTGCTCGACGATCGGGACGCCGAGCAGCGTCACCCGCTCGTATGCGACGACGGCTCCCTGCTTCTTCTCCCAGTGCGGTTCGCTGATCGATGACTTCGCGAGGTCTCCTGCGAGTTCCTCCGCCCACTCCGGCTCGATCGCCGCGACCTGCCTCGCGAAGAGCTGCGAGGTCTCGACCAGCTCCGCGGCCATGACCGCTTCGGGCGCGCGTTTTGCGAGCCCGGACGACGGGTGGATGCGGAACTTCGTACCTCTGGCCCCACGGTATTCACGCGCGGGGCGCTTGCCGCGAGCCTCTTTGCGTACCTGCTGCCCCGGCTTCGCGTCGCTGTCGCGAATGCCGATGTGACCGAGCAGCCCGGATAGCAGTGCGCGATGGATGGCGTCCGCATCGGTCGACATGCCCTCTGGTTCGTCGCCGAGTCGCTTGTCGCGCCCGATGCCCAACGCCCGTTCGAGCTGTCGGACGACGTCGTGCCACTCGCGGATGCGCAGGAAGTTCATGAACTCCGCCTTGACTTCGCGCCGGAAGGCGTTGCCGCTCAGGTCGCGCTGCCGCCTGGCCAGGTGCCGCCAGAGATTCAACAGCGTGATGAAATCGCTCGTCGGGTCGGCGAACCGCGCGTGCAGCTCGTCGGCGCGCTGGCGCTTCTCGAGCGGGCGCTCGCGGACATCCTGGATGCTGAGCCCCGCCACGATCGCGACCGTTTCGTGCGCGACGCCGCGCTGTTTTCCAGCCAGCGCCATGCGACCGAAGCGCGGGTCGACCGGCAGTCTTGCCAGGTCTCGCCCGATCTTCGTGACCTTGCCCGCCTTCGTGATCGCGCCGAGTTCGCGCAGCAGATCGCGGCCGTCCTTCAGCCCCCGTGAGTCGGGCGGGGTCAGGAACGGGAACCGTTCGAGGTCGCCGATGCCGAGCGTCGCCGCCTGCAGGATCACGTTCGCGAGGTTCGTGCGCAGGATCTCGGGGTCGGTGAATTCGGAGCGGCTCTCGAAGTCGTCCTCCGCGTAGAGCCTGATCGCGATGCCTTCGGCGACACGACCGGCTCGGCCTGCCCGCTGCGCGGCGCTCGCCTGGCTGATCGCCTCGATGGGCAGGCGCTGCACTTTCGACCTGGCGGAGTAGCGCGAGATGCGGGCGGTGCCGGTGTCGATCACGTGGCGGATGCCCGGCACCGTCAGCGAGGTCTCGGCCACGTTGGTCGCCAGCACGATGCGGCGCTGCAGTCCGGCGACCTTCGACGGTTCGAAGACGCGGTGCTGTTCGGCGGCGGAGAGCCGGCCGAACAGCGGCAGGATCTCGACGCGCGAACCGAGGCGTCCTTTCAGCGCATCCTGCGCATCCCGGATCTCGGCCTCACCCGAGAAGAATACGAGGATGTCTCCATCGGCCTCTGCGCTGATCTCGCGGATGGCGCGCTCGACGCCCACGAGCTGATCCGCTTCGTCCTCTTCCTCCGTGTCGGGGTCGTCGATGAGCGGACGGTAGCGGATGTCGACGTCAAAGGTACGGCCGGAGACCTCGATGATCGGAGCATCGTCGAAATGCTTCGAGAAGGATTCCGGGTCGATCGTCGCCGAGGTGATGACGATCTTGAGGTCCGGACGGCGGGGGAGGAGCCGCTGCAGGTATCCGATGAGGAAGTCGATCGTCAGGCTGCGCTCGTGTGCCTCGTCGATGACGATCGCGTCGTAGGCCTTCAGGTCGCGATCGCGGTGCATCTCGGCGAGCAGGACGCCGTCGGTCATGACCTTGAGCTTCGTCTCCTTCGAGACCTGGTCGGTGAAGCGTACTTTGTATCCGACGGTGCGGCCGACGGTCTCGCCGAGCTCCTCGGCGACGCGCTCGGCGATCGTGCGGGCGGCGATACGGCGCGGCTGCGTGTGACCGATGCTGGTCTTGCCCATCTCCAACAGCATCTTGGGCAGCTGCGTCGTCTTTCCCGACCCGGTCGCGCCGGCGACGATGACGACCTGGTTGCTGCGCAGGGCATCCATGATGTCGTCACGGCGCGCGGAAACCGGCAGCTCTTCGGGGTACTGGATGTGCATGACCTATCTATTGTGGCCTGTCTCGCCGGAAAGCTCAGCCGTACAGCTCGCGATACCGCTGCTGCGCTGCAGGGGTGGCAAAGAAGACGCCCCGGGTCAAAGGCTCGCGGTGACACATTCGGTTGCGCGGAAGCAGCGCGGATTTCGCAGTAGGCCCGTTGAGCAGCTCTGCGCCCTGACCCGCTCAGTGCGTACGGGTCGTCTGCTGGTACAGCGCGAGTCGGGGCTCTCCGTCGACGAGTCGGTAGACGCTCGTCATGAGCGCCACGAACGGCTCGTCTTGCCCGGCACGGGTCGCGGAAGCCGTGTAGACGAGTGCCGCCGAGTCGCTGCCTGTCGGGATGAGTTGCGCATCCGAGATCTCAAAGCTCGCCCACGGCGGCGACTCGTTAAGGGATGCGGTGATGATGTCGCGGTCGAGGGTCATACCGTTCGTCAGCACCATGACCGCTTCCGGTGTCATGATCGTGCCGTAGTGCGTGCCGCCTTCGTTATTGCAGAGGGAGGTCCAGCCCCGGTGTTCGAGTTCGAGCAGTCGTTCCAGCGTGAGTGAGCCCATGGTGTTCACGGTAACAAGCGGTAGCTGCAGCGTGAGCGCGCGGCCCTGTTACGGTGGAATTCACCCAGGGGGTGCCCTGAACGAAGGGCTGAGATTCCAAAGCGCAACGCTGATCCGTCGCGGCAGGAGAACCCATAGCACCTGATCCGGTTCGTACCGGCGGAGGGAATGAGGATGATCAAGAACGTTCTATCGATTGCCGGCACCGATCCGACCGGTGGCGCGGGCATCCACGCGGATATCAAAACGTTCTCCGCGATGGGTGCGTACGCGATGGCCGCCGTCACCGCGGTCGTGGCGCAGAACACGCAGGGCGTTCGGTCGCTCGTGGCGCTAGACCCCGAGTTTGTCGCCGAGCAGATCGACGCCGTCTTCGACGATGTCAGGGTCGATGCGGTGAAGATCGGCGCAGTGGCCAACGCGGGCATCGCGGAGGCGATTGCCGACCGGCTGCGGCACTACGGTGCCGACACCGTCGTGCTCGACCCGGTCATGGTTGCGAAGAGCGGCGACAGGCTGCTCGAGGAGAGCGCCGTGCAGGCCGTGCGCGAGCGACTGGTGCCGATATCGACCATCATCACGCCGAACCTGCCAGAAGCAGAGGTGCTGCTCGACGGCGCACCGCTGACGACAGACCGCGAAAGACATGATGCCGCGCATAGCCTGCGCGGTCTGGGTTGCGAGTGGGTGCTGCTGAAGGGCGGTCACACCGACGACCCCGAGTCGAGCACCGACCTGCTGCACGGGCCGAACGGCACGTCCGAACTGCGGGCTCCGCGCATCCGCACCACGAATGATCACGGAACCGGATGCACGCTCGCAGCAGCCATCGCGGCACTGATTCCCTCGCTCGGTGTCGAGGATGCCGTGCAGAGCGCCAAAGCGTACCTGCAAGACGCGCTTGCCGCGAGCGACCGGTTGGACGTCGGTCGGGGCCACGGCCCGCTGCACCACTTCACCAGGCTCTGGACCTGAGTGCTTGATGGGCCCGAGGCGTCTTCGCCCAGAACCGCCGGCCAAAACTCGGTCAATACCGACAGCCATCGACTATATTGTCTCGACTGTCGGTATTGACCGAGAAAAGGCGCAACGAAACGGGGAGAACCCTGTGCGAATACGGCGCATATGTGCCACACGGCGCGCAGCGGCCGGTGGCGTTCATCTCTGCCACAGTTCGTGCAGCTCGCGTGCCGTCGCTTCCGGGTCATCGGCAGTGCACAGTATCGACACGACGGCGATACCAGCGGCCCCCGCTTGACGTAATGGAGCGATGTCTTCGGCGACAACTCCGCCGATGGCGACGCACGGCAGCGGGGATGCGGCTGCGAAGCGGGCGAATCCGTCCACACCCAGCGGCTCCGGGTGATCGGGCTTCGTCGACGTCGGTCTGATCACGCCGACGCCCAGGTAGTCGACGGTGCCGCGCGGTAGACGTGCCACGGTGTCGCGGTGCGCGTCGGTGTTCGCGGTAAGCCCGATCAGCGCATCCGGCCCGAGCGCCTCGCGAGCACGCAGCACCGAGTCGTCCCCTTGCCCCAGGTGCACACCGTCGACCGGGATGCCCCGCTCGGCAGCGGCGACGGCGGCATCGAGCCGGTCGTTCACCAGCAACCGCGCGCGGCCGTCGATCACTGTCGCCAGCGCTTCGAGTTGTCGCATCTGATCGTCGAGACTCGCGCGCTTGTCGCGCAGTTGCACGGTGCGAACGCCGCCGTCGACGGCCAGGCGCACCGTTTCGACCACGCCGCGACGGCCGCAGAGCGCTCGATCGGTGACGAAATAGATGCCGTAGTCGGTCATGCGCTCGCTGGCTCCGTGCTGAGGAGCCCGGCGGCAGCGACATCCTCGCCCGTCACGCTGGCCAGCGCGTCCAGGAATCGCACGCTGAACGATCCGGGGCCACCCGACTCCGACGCTGCTCGCTCAGCGGCCACCGAATAGAAGGCGTGGGCAGCGGCGGTTGCGGCCAGCACGGATGCCTCACCGCGCGCGGCGACGAAGGCGCCGATGATCGAGCCGAGCGCGCATCCGCCGCCCGTGACCTTCGTCAGCAGAACGCTTCCGCCGTGCACGCGAATCCGCGTGGTGCCGTCGGTGATCAGGTCGACTTCGCCGGATGCAGCGATGACGGCTTCTGTGCGCAGTGCGAGCGCGTCGACCGCTGCCGCCGCCGCATCGGGGCTGTCGGTCGCGTCGACGCCACGGCCTCCGGTGCCCGAGCCGGCAAGGGCGAGGAGCTCGGAGGGGTTGCCGCGGATCACCGTCGGACGACGCTTTGCGAGCTGCTGCGCGAGGTGGGTTCGAATCGGTAATGCGCCGATCGCGACAGGGTCGAGCACCCAGGGGGTGCCGGCGCGGGATGCCCCCTCCACGGCCTCGAGGATCGCCCCGCGTTGCTCGGGCGTCGGTGTTCCGAGATTGACCAGGAGTGCGCTCGCGATCTCGGCGAACATACCCGATTCGCCGACGATGTCGACCATCGCGGGGGCGGCGCCGGCGGCCAGGAGCGCGTTTGCGGTGAAGTTCGGCACCACGTTGTTGGTGATGCAGTGCACCAGCGGAGCTTCGGAGCGAACCCGCTCGAGCGTTGCAGCGGCCGCGTGTGCCAAGTTGTCGCCTATCATCAGTTGTTCACCAATCCTCCGTCGACGACGAGATTCTGCCCGGTGACCGCCCTGGCCCACGGCGATGCGAAGAACAGTATCGCGTCGGCGAACTCCTCCGGCGTCGTCACCCGGCGCAGCGGTGTGCTCAGAGCGATGGCATCGAAGACGTCCTCGGGCGTTGCCGAGCTCGCGTCGGTCGAACGCAGCAGGCCACCGCTGACCATGTTCACGGTGACGCCCCGCGGGCCGAGATCTGACGCGAACGTTCGTGTCAGCGAGAGCAGCGCCGCCTTCGACGCCGTGTAGTCGTGGTAGGGCACGACGGGGTTCTGAAACAGGTTCGTGCCCACGTTGATCACTCGGCCGAACCCAACGCGGTCGAAGTGCGGTAGCGCCGCCTGCGTCGTGTTGAGTGCCCCCTG
>DXDC01000189.1 GCA_019115685.1 Candidatus Agrococcus pullicola | reverse complement strand
CACATACGGGATTGCTCAGGCGGATGCGCTCATTCGTTCAGGGACGGCGGAGTACGTTCTCGTCATCGGCGCGGAGAAGCTGTCTGAAGTCATCGACCCGACCGACCGCTCCATCAGCTTCCTGCTGGGAGACGGAGCGGGTGCCGCCGTGCTCGGCGCGTCGGACGAACCCGGAGTCAGCGAGTCGGTCTGGGGCTCTGACGGTTCGAAGTGGGACACCATCCACATGACGAACACGCTCTACGAAATGCGCGATGAGGGCGCTCCCTGGCCGACGCTGCGGCAGGAGGGGCCGGCTGTTTTCCGCTGGGCAGTGTGGGAAATGGCGAAAGTTGCCCGTGAAGTGCTCGAGGTCGCCGGCGTCGACCCCAGCGAGCTCGCGGCGTTCATCCCCCACCAGGCGAACATGCGCATCATCGACGAGTTCGCAAAGCAGCTCGGCCTCCCCGACACCGTCGTCGTCGCACGAGACATCGAAACCACCGGCAACACATCTGCCGCCTCGATCCCGCTGGCCACGCATAAACTGCTGGAAGAACATCCCGAAATCTCGGGTGGTCTCGCCCTGCAAATCGGTTTTGGCGCGGGGCTTGTCTATGGCGCGCAAGTTGTTCGTCTGCCCTAGGCTTATTCACGTCCGACATCACTATAAGGAGACACCATGGCACACACTCAGGACGAGGTTCTCGCTGGCCTTGCGGAGCTTGTGAAGGAAGAGACCGGCATCGCGACCGAGTCGGTTCAGCTCGACAAGTCCTTCACCGACGACCTCGACATCGACTCGATCTCCATGATGACGATCGTTGTCGACGCTGAAGAGAAGTTCGGCGTCAAGATTCCGGACGACCAGGTGCAGAACCTCGTCACGGTCAAGGACGCCGTCGACTTCATCGTCGGCGCGCAGTCCGAGTAAATCTCCGAGTGCACGGTCGAGACGGCCGTGCACTCCACCACTTTTCAGGAGCAGCATGACCGAGAAGATCGTCATTACCGGCATCGGGGCGAGTTCCCCGCTGGGCGGCACAGCACGGGAGTCCTGGGATGCACTCCTGCGAGGCGAGTCAGGTGCCGCAACGCTTGCGCACGAGTGGGTGGCCGAGTACGACCTGCCCGTGCATTTCGCAGCAGAGGCCGCCGTTCGACCCGACACCGTTCTGGATCGGCCGAAGGCGAAGCGACTCGACCCGTCGAGCCAGTTCGCTGTCGTCTCCGCGATAGAGGCGTGGGAGGACGCCGGTGCCCCCGAGGTGGAGTCGGAGCGTCTCGGCGTTGACTACGCCACTGGCATCGGCGGCGTGTGGACACTGCTGGATGCCTGGGACACGCTCCGGGAGCGCGGTCCACGTCGCGTCATGCCCATGACGGTACCGATGCTGATGCCGAACGCGCCCTCCGCGGCCGTCTCCATGCACTTCGAGGCTCGCGCCTACGCGCGTACCGTCGCCTCGGCGTGCGCTTCGAGTACCGAGTCGATCGTGAGTGCCTACGAGCATCTGCAGGCCGGCCTTGCGGATGTCGTGATCGCCGGCGGTAGCGAGTCGGCCATCCACCCCATTACGGTCGCGGCATTCTCGTCCATGCAGGCGCTTTCGCGTAGGAATGACGACCCCGCAACTGCGTCCCGCCCGTACGATGTCACCCGTGACGGCTTCGTCATGGGTGAGGGTGCCGCTGCGCTCGTGCTCGAGAAGGAAAGCCACGCGCGCGCTCGAGGCGCTCGCATTTACGCCGAGCTGGCCGGTGGGGGCATCACCGCGGATTCGTACCACATCACAGCGCCGGAGCCAGAGGGTCTCGGAGCAAGTCGTGCTGTGCACATCGCGCTGGAGGCGGCTGGCGCGGACCCGAGCCAAGTCACGCACGTCAACGCGCACGCTACGTCGACACCGGTTGGCGACGTCGCGGAAGTGCGGGCGATGCACCGTGTGTTCGGCGATCGAGTCAAAGACATTCCCGTTTCCGCCACCAAGGCCGCACACGGACACCTGCTCGGTGGCACGGGCGCTCTAGAGGCCGTGTTCACGGCGTTGGCGATCTCGGAGCGCACCGCTCCCCCGACGATAAACGTGACGGAGCAGGACCCTGATGCGCCGCTGCACATCTCGGGCACTCCGATTCCGCTCGGGGACGGCGAGCAGTTGGCGATCTCAAATTCATTCGGGTTCGGCGGTCACAACGCCGTCATCGCGCTGCGCAGCGTCTGACCCTGGCTGCTAGCCGGCCCTGTGCATCCACACGGTGCTCGACAGGTCCTGCGCGTGTCTGAGCGGCTCAAGCGCCGCATCCCACGGCACTCCCAACAGTCTCCCGAACTCCTCCGCCAGCGCTTCGGCGTCGCCCGCGTACTTCGCGAACGCGACGTGGATGCGGTGCTCGTCAATCAGAACACTCCCGGCGGAGTCTGTCCGCCCCGTGAAGAGTCCGAGTTCGGGCGTGGCCATGTAGTGGATGCCGTGACCGGATTCGGATTCCTCCGTGACTTCGAACGGGATGCTCCACTCGCGCACGAGCAATAAGGATGTTTCGGCACCTACAGCAGAGCGGTTTGTCGCGGCCGCCCAGGTATTGGCCCCTGAGCAAGTCCGGACACATTGCAGCGTCTTCCGATCATGCTCGTGGCACAAAACGCCTTCAACCTAGCAAGCGATGAGCTCACCGCCTGTGTGTGGGACACGGCGACGCCCGCACGTGAACATCTGACGTTCTCCCGCTGCCTACTCAGAACAGTGACGATCTCGATCAGCGACCGCCCATTGGCATACTTCACCGTAATCTCCGCTGTTGCAGTCATCAACAAGTGATTCTCACGTCCCCAATGATGACCACCGCTCGTTGGTGTCTTGTCTGTATCACGGGAACTTCAAACAAGTCTCGCCAATACCCCTTGACACCCCTAGCCTCAGAAAATAGATTGAAATTGACGTTGCATAGGATTTCTTATTTGGTGAGCGTGACTGGAGCTATCAATGACGATTGATCTCGTCGAAGCAATCTGGACGCTTCTGCGGTTTACAGTTGGCTGCTTCTTCGTGTGGAGTGCCGCTGTCAAGCTCCAGGATCTACAGCGATTCTGGCAGCGCATCGCAAACTATGAACTGTCCCCGCCGCTTGTCACAAAATTGCTGGCGGCGGCGATCCCTCCTGTGGAACTGTTGGCCGGACTCCAATTTGCCGCTGGAATAAACGCTAGAGCTGCAGGCTTGATTTTGGCCGCGCTGCTCCTCATTTTTACAACAGCAATGGTAATCAGATTGGTTCGGGGGGCCGAGCACGATTGCGGATGTGGAAAGAATGAACATCCTTTGAGCTGGGCTCTTGTAGGTCGAAACATTTCGATCGGCGCTGCACTTGTCGTGTCCTATATGAATGTCAGTACTGAGTTTCTGAGCGAACCCCTCGTGGCCGGTACTACATGTCTTGTGGCCATTTTCATATCCATTGCAGTTTTCCAATCATTAAGCTTGAGACGAAAGGGTGAAGAACACGTCAACTCGCCGGGAGATGATTAAAGGACTAGCTATCGGGGCGCTTACGTTTGGGCTCTGGGATCCGCAGAGCTCCACGCAGGGCGAAGATATACAGTCAACAAATCCAGAGCACCCGTGGTTTCGATCTCCCCTTGCG
>DXDC01000188.1 GCA_019115685.1 Candidatus Agrococcus pullicola | reverse complement strand
AGCGACAAGACCCCACCGCACTCCGACGACGACCCCGCAGAACCCGAATAACGGCACCACCTCGCCCGTCGTCCCCGACGTCAACGAACAACGCTGCCGACGCACGCGAGCGGCGGAGCGTGCCGACAAGTGGGGCCGAGCGCCAGCGAGGTCGGGGGCCCATTTTCGGAACGCACAGCCCGACACAGCGCGGGACCCCAACCTCACCGCAACGCTCCTCCGGCTAAGTCGTCACGAAGCCGACTGCCGGTACGTAAGCCGACGCAGCAGGAACTCTGCGGGGCCCTGTTTCTTCCTGCGCTCGAGCCATACGGCGCCAAGAACCGTGAGCAACCAGACGACCGTCGCGTACAGCGCCATCGTCGCACTGCCAAGATGTGCTCCGAGCCCGAATCCCCAAGCTGCGAGCACGGGAGCGCACAGTATCGACTGAGCGAGGTAGCAACTGAGCGAACGCTTGCCGACTGCCGACACCGCCGTCGAAACAACACCCTGGCCGCGTTGGGCGATCCGGTCGCCGATGAGCCCGAAGAGGGCGACGTAGCCGAGTCCGCAAGCCAATCCCGTTGCCGACTGAGTCGCTGCAAACATCCAGATCACTGGCTCCAAGCTCTGGATCACGCCGACGTGGGTGAGCGCGTGGGGCAGACCTCCTGCCCATCCGATTGCGATGCCCGCCACAGCGGCAACGACGAGCAGTCTTCTGTTCTGTTCCGGACGCTCAAGGATGCGTCGGCGCGAGGCCCACATCCCGAGCAGAATTGCGACGGGTACGAGGAGACCGATCGGCCCTTGGACGACCAGCGTAATGACCGGCCACATCATCAGCCGTGCGATGGCCGCAGTCAACCAGGACGTGCTGCTTGCCGATTCGTAAATGAAGTCCGGCAGTCCACCGTCTACATCGACCGGCTCCGGTGCAGCGAGTGTCGCCCATCCTCCGAACAACGAGAGAGCAGCGACGAGCGTCACAATACCCGTCCCGATTGCAGCCCAGATCAGCAAGGCTCGCTGCGAGCGTCGAATGAACAACCACACGATCAGTAGACCGCAGAGGCCGTACGCGCCGAGAACATCCCCACCCCACATCAGCACGGCGTGAACGGCACCGAAGGCCAGCAGCCACAGGTTACGTCGTTGCAGCAACCGGAATCCTTCTCGTTCCGGTACACCGCGCTCCTGTTGCCTGCGGTACATCATCATGAGGCCGTAGCCGAAGAGGAAGGCGAACATCGTGTACACGCGCATGTCGACCGCCGTGATCATGAACACCTGCACGATCTTGTCGACGACCGCGCCGTCGACCGGGTGCATGCCCGCATCCGAGTGCTCACGCCCGAACAAGTAGAAGGGTGTGTTCGCGAGCGCAATGAGCAGCAGCATGAATCCGCGTGCCAGGTCGGGGGCTGGAGCGCGTCCTGCTTGTAGGCCGATCGGGCCCGATAACTTCACTTCGGGAGCAGACGTATTGTTCGACATGCTTCGATGGTGCCGAGCCTCGTCAGGCCGCACATCCCCCGATCAGGTGACAAACTACTCAGCCGCTACGGGCGGGCTGGATTCCCGATTTCAGAGTCGTTGATTCCAGGGGTCGATCTGCCCAATGACACGACTGGCTTCGTCCCGGTCTATGGCATTTGACCTCACAGAGCGAGCTGATCGGCATCCCCGGCCACCACGTTAACCGGCATCCCTCGTGCTTTCCGCGATCGGTTCCGGACGCGTTCCGCGTAGTCTACAATTGTTCACTGTACAAATAGGAGGCACGTCCATGGAACACCGCTTTACGTACCGCTCAAAGTCGGTCAATCTTGTAGCGTCCCTGATTCTCGGTATCGCCCTGCCGATTGGCGGCGTCTGGGGGCTCTCGACGGGCACACTGCTCGGGCGCCGCGGAGCAACATTTTCCCCGGAAGTGTCCACGGCCATCTTCGTGGTCATCATTCTTGCCGGGGTCGGCCTCCTGGTATATGGCCTTCGACTCACGCTGGCCGGAAAACGTGAAGTTGTCGTAACCCCCACGTATCTCGAACTGCCAACAAGCCCCTCATCGAGGCGCATCGTGCAGGTTCCCACCGACACTATTACCAACGTCGTCGTCCAGAACGACACGATGAGTGGCCGCGTACTCACCGTCGTGCACGGCAACAGACAGTCGGTGAAACTCGCGAAATTCGCCTTCGACAACGCTCAGGCATTCGAAGACTGTCACGCAGCGATCGACACCGTGCTGCGAGCCAAACACGGTTAACGTTTACGCTTCCTCGGAGAAGCGACAACGCCGAACAGCAGCAGCCCGACGATCGGCAGCAGCGGCCATACCCAGTTGAACCCGTCGGTGTCGACGATGCCGAAGTTCGCCATGACCGCGAGCCCGGCGATAACGAAGACGGAGGCGGCGAGCGGACTCCAGGCACTCGGTGCGGGCCTTGTATCGGGGCGCACCTCTTCGAAACGCCCCAACAGGAGCACGACGAGGCCCGTCGCCGCCAGCAGCACGAGGCACCACAGCGGCCGCGTCGCCCACCAGATGCCGGTGAGCGGCGTCGGCAGCAGGCCCAGGCCGCCAACGGCGATCAGCAGGTGCGCGACCCCGACGAACACCGTCAGGTGCCACAGGAACCAGGTCATGATGCGCTGGTTCACGAGCACGGTCACGAGCCAGAGCCTCGGGCGTTGCAGCAGAGACGCGAGCGGACGTTCCAGGGCGAGCACGACGCCCGCTTGCACCATGCCGAGGAACGCCATCGTCACGCGAGTCGGGCTGGAGTTGCTGATCGTCTCCCTCGCCGTTGTGATCATCGATACCGGATACGGCCCCAGGCCAACCAGCAGCGCAAGACCAATGGCCCCTACCGCGACGAGCACCAATCGACGCCCTATTCCGGCCAGCCGACCATCCAGCCATGCGAAGCCGAACTGGTGGAAGCTCGCCCACACGAGCAGGTAGTTGGGGTAGCCCGCGATCGTGGATTCGAGCCCGATGCTGATCGCGTCGACGATGCCCGCGAGCGCAATGCCGGCGACGATCGACCACCAGCCGAATCGCTCCCAGAGTTTGAGGCACGCCGGTGCCACGATAATGACGAGCAGGTACGCAGCGAGGAACCAAGTCGGCACGAGCGCCATCTGGCTCGCGAGTTCAAGCACTTCGTTCGGGACACCGAACGAGAGTCCGACAGCGCAGATGACGAACCACGCCAGCAGCAGCGGGATCAGCGGGATGCCGAGCCTGCGCATCCGCGTCCTGAGCCACTCCCCGTACCCGATCTGCTTGCGCCGCGCGGATCGCCACGAGAGCCCGTTCGAGTAGCCGCCGACGAGGAAGAAGATTGGCATGACCTGGAACAGCCAGGTCAGAGGGTGGGTCCAGG
>DXDC01000187.1 GCA_019115685.1 Candidatus Agrococcus pullicola | reverse complement strand
AGATGCCGCCGTACGTTTCCGGTCCGAGGGAGCGTCGTGGAATGCGATCATCGGCTCATCGCTCGACCGCGCTGCCGAGACGGCGCGCATCATGGCCGACGTACTCGGCATCCCAATGCTCGGCACGCGAGATGATCTCGTCGAGCGAGACTACGGCCAGCTCGAGGGCATGCCCGTGCTCGAAGCTCGCGCCCGATTCTCCGTCGACGGCGATCTCCTCGGGCCCGGTGTCGAATCGCTGCCCGAACTCATCGCTCGCGCGAAGGCCGCGATCGACGCCGTCGCAGCTGAGCATCCCCTCGACGCACTCCTGGTGGTCGCGCACGGCACGTTCATCCGGTCATTCGCGGATGCTCTCGCGGGCTTCGAAACACCCAGAATCAGCAACGGCGACGCCGTGCACATAGAAGGAACCCCCGGCGATTGGCGCATCACTCGACTGCCGAAGTCGCGCGAAGATGCACCTGCATCGCACCCGGACCGCGTCGGCGCAGGCACCAACGAGTCGCAATAGATCCGCCGGTGCGGCTGAATCCGGGCACCGAACGCACCGGTGCGCCGCACCCGAGGCAAGAACGGCAACTTACCCTTCGTCGCTTGCCAAGCCATCGAAGATCGCGTCGATAGCAAGCCGGGCGGCACCGAGAATAGCCGCATCGCTAGCTGCCCGAGACGGGGCAATCGTGAGATGTTCCGCGGTGAGCGGGATCGAGCGGGCGTAGACCACTTCGCGCACACCTGCCAGCAGATGTTCGGCCGCAGCCGCCATTGCTCCGCCGATCACGATCGTGGAGGGGTTCATGAGGCTCACGCAAGTCGTGAGCACTGTGCCGACATCGCGACCAGCCTGCCGGATGGCCTGAATCGCGTCGACGCTGCCGCTCTGCGCCAGTGCGATCACATCGGCATGACTGTGCAGCGGATGCGCTTCGGTGCTGAGTGCGCGCGCCAGCGCCCTGCCCGAAGCGACGGCTTCGAGACAACCGCGGTTGCCGCACGGGCAGGGCGTGTCGGCAGCACGCGGAACAGCAACGTGCCCGATATCACCGGCCGCTCCCTGTGCTCCACGCTGCAGCATCCCGCCGGAGATGACACCGGCACCGATACCCGTGGCAACTTTGATGAAGATCATCTCGGTGACATCGGGCCACGCCGAGACCTGCTCGCCGAGCGCCATGATGTTGACGTCATTGTCGACGAACACCGGTGCATTGAGTTCCGCCTGAATGGTCGCCGGGATATCGAATCGATGCCACCCGGGCATGATGGGCGGGCTGATGGGGCGCCCCGTCGAGAACTCGACCGGCCCCGGTACCCCGATGCCTACCCCCGCAATGCGTTTGCGCGGTAGGTCGAGTTGCGCAAGCAGTTCCTCCGCGGACCCCAGGAGCCATTCGACAGCCGCATCCGGGCCGTCCGCGATGTCTCGATCGGCGGACAGTTGCGCCAGCGGAACACCTTCGAGGTCCGTGATGGCAATGCGCGCGTGGAGCGCTCCGAAGTCGGCGGCCAGCACGACCCGAGCTCGAGGATTGAACGCAATCTGTGATGACGGTCGACCACCGGTCGACACGGCTTCACGGATGGGGGTGACGTAACCGAGTTCGAGCAGTTGGTCGATTCGTTGCGCGACCGTGGGGCGGGACAATCCCGTGATGCTGACAAGTTCGGCTCGAGTCCGGGGCTTCCCGTCACGCAGCAGGCGGAGGAGACCGGCTGCCGAAGACGGAGTCGGTGGCTGCGTGGGTAGAGCTGCGGACACACTTCTAGTTAAACATAGGCAGAAGCTTGTAACGATTTGATTACTTACGAAATTGTTTTTCCAAAAGCCGAAAAATCCATGCATAATTGGATCATGGTTCCTACGGCAGCAACCCGCCCGGCCCCGACTCGCATCGGGATGCTAGGCGCGGGCTTTATGGCTCGAACGCACAGTCATGCAGCACTCGCGTCACGCGCCGAACTGGCCCTGATAGCGGCTTCAACGCCAGAGTCGTCGGCTCGGGCTGCTATAGAACTCGGGTACGAGCGCGGCGTATCGGTCGATGAACTCCTCGCAGCGGAACTTCCCGTCGTGCACGTGTGCACGCCGAACGAGACCCACGTCGAATACGCACGAGCCGCGCTGCGAGGCGGATCTCACGTCATCTGCGAAAAGCCACTCGCCATCAGCGGCTCCGCGGCCAACGGCCTCGCCGCTGAGGCCGCAGAACTCGACCGCATCGGCGCGGTGCCGTTCGTCTACCGCTACCACCCCATGGTGCGCGAGGCACGCGAGCGCATTCGGGCCGGAGCAGCCGGCTCCATCGTCACGATCTCGGGGCAATACCTTCAGGACTGGCTCCTGGAGGCGCAAGACGACAACTGGCGAGTCGATCCGGACGCGGGCGGGCCCTCGCGGGCTTTCGCCGATATCGGCTCGCATTTGGTCGATCTGGTTGAGTTCGTCAGCGGCGATCGAATCACCCGACTCGTCTCGGCGGTTCGCACCTTGCACCCCGAGCGCGCGGGGAAGTCCGTGGCAACCGAGGATACCGTCGCGCTCACCGCCGAGCTGGCCGGAGGCGGGGTTGCCTCCATGCTGGTTTCGCAAGTTGCTCCCGGCCGAAAGAACGGGCTCGTGCTCGAGATCGGCGGCAGCAAGGAGAGCGTGCGATTCGAGCAGGAGGACCCCGAAAGACTCTGGGTCGGGCGCCGCGAACAATCGCTGCTGCTGCAAAAGGA
>DXDC01000023.1 GCA_019115685.1 Candidatus Agrococcus pullicola | reverse complement strand
CTATGGACATCAAACAGATCGAGGAGGGGTAGCGCAGATGCCTATTGCCGCTCTCGCAGTAGTCCTTCTCATCATCCTCGGGGTCTCGGTTGCCGTAGCCTTCGGCCTCGGAGCGTTGCTCTACTTCCTGCTTCTCCAGGGGGATCCCGCCCAGGTGCCGTCCGTCGCGTTCAGGACGCTGGATTCGTTCACGTTCCTGGCCATCCCGTTCTTCCTGCTTGCCGGTGCCATCATGCAGTCGGGTGGTGTATCGAGACGCCTCGTCGACTTCGTAGGTATGCTGGTCGGCCGCCTGAAGGGCGGCCTCGGAGCCACCGTGGTCGGCGCATGCGGACTCTTCGGTGCCATCTCAGGCTCTTCGATCGCGACGGTATCGTCGATCGGACGCATTATGGCCCCCGATATGGTGCAGCGGGGGTACCCGCGTGCATTCGTCGGGTCGCTGACGGCGGTCTCGGGCATCCTCGGCATCATTCTTCCGCCGTCGGTTCCGATGATCGTTTACGCGGTTGCCGCCGGCGTGTCCATTGCGGACATGTTCCTCGGCGGGGTCGTAGTGGGCATCATCCTGCTGGTGTTCATGCTGGTGAACACGCTCCTCTGGGCGCGGAACAAGGACCTCGATGACCGTGGCCTGAAGTTCGCGACGCCTGAGCAGATGGATGCCAAGCGCAGACATCCCGCGAAACGTACCCTTGCTGCGGTGCCGGCGCTCCTCATGCCGTTGATCATTCTTGGCGGCATCTACTCGGGTGCGTTCACGGCGACAGAGTCCGGTGCCATCGCCTGTCTGTACGGCCTCTTGGTGGGACTGCTTGTCTACCGGGAGCTGCGTCCCAAGAAGCTTGGCCGCACATTCGTCGACGGCGTACTCGCTACGGCTCCGATTCTGCTGATTATCGCCATGGGAGGCGCGTTCGCTCGAGCGGTGGTCCTCTCTGGCGTCCCAGCAGACCTGGTGCGGATTTTCGCCTCGATCGACATGCCGACCTGGGTGTTCCTGATCGTACTGAATATCGCGTTGCTCGTCATCGGGATGTTCATCGAGGAGAACACCGCGATCGTCATCCTGACACCGCTCCTGCTGCCGGTAGTCACTTCCTATGGGGTCGATCCGCTGCAGTTCGGCATGATCATGGTGCTGAACCTTGGGATGGGTTTGGCTACACCGCCGTTCGCGCCGAATCTGTTCGTGGCGCAATCGGCTACGGGCGCCAAATTTCACACGATGATCGTGCCTGCACTGCGTTTGCTCACGCTCGGCGTGCTCCCGGTACTGATCGTCGTCAATGCATTTCCGGTTCTGACCACGTTCATGCGCTGAACGCAGTCGCGGCCAAGAGATAGATGGGAACACAGTACATGGCAATGCAACAGAAAAGGGCCGTGGTCGTCACCGGCGGTGCGGCCGGGATCGGAGCCGCGGTTGCACGGCGGTTCGCAGACGGTGGCTGCAACGTTTATGTCCTTGATGTCAATGCGCCCGCCGAGGAGATATCCGGGGTGTATTACATCCTCACCGACCTTGCTAACGCCGATGATGTGGCAAGAGCTCTGGAAGTCGTAGAGGCGTCCTCGGAGCACGTCGATGTCCTTGTCAACAATGCGGGGGTGAGTTTCGTCGGCACGGTCGAGGACGGCACAGAAGAAGATTGGCAACGGGTGTGGAACATCAACGTCATGGGCTATGTGCGGACGACACGTGCGGTGCTTCCGCTGCTACGGAAATCGTCTGTTCCCACCATCGTTAACGTGACATCCTGCACGGCGCAGTCTGGTTTCAAAAAACGTGCCTTGTATTCCGCGACGAAGGGCGCGCTGGAATCGATGACTCGTGCAATTGCCGCTGACCTCGTCGAAGAGGGGGTCACGGTCAATGCGGTGAGCCCCGGCACTGTGAACACGCCGTTCATGGCCGATCTCGCGGCCCGCTCGGCTGAGCCGGAGGCTGTAACGCGTGCTTTCCACGAACGGCAGCCGACCGGAAGGATGGTCGAACCGGACGAAGTCGCATTAGCGGTCGAATTCTTGGCGCATCCGCACAACCGATCAGCGACAGGAACAGTGCTGACCATCGACGGAGGTATGGATGGACTGCACATCACCGATGCCTGATCAGGAACACTACGCAATCAAGGAGGAAGTATGGAAGTGACATCAGAGGGGCCCGCATCTCGGGTGGTACTGGTGACGGGTAGCGGTCAAGGGATCGGGCGTCAGATCGCTATTGACTTCGCGCGCCGAGGTGACAGTGTCGCAGTCGTCGACATCAACCTCGAGCGTGCCGAAGCAGTCGCGGCTGAGATCCGTGCGGGTGGCGCTAGCGCCGGAGCCTATTACTGCGATGTCAGTGAGGAGGGCAGCGTTCGGTCCGCTGTCGAGGCGGTAGAGAGGGACTTCGGCACCATCCACGTTCTCATCAACAATGCCGCACTGTTCTCGAGTCTGGTCATGAAGCCGTTCGAAGAGATCAGTGTGGAGGAATGGGACACCATTTTCAGCGTGAATGCTCGCGGCGTCTTCCTCTGTTGCCGCGCCGTCGCTCCCATTATGCGCCGCCAGAAATTCGGCAGGATTGTCAATTTTTCGTCCAGCGTGGTCGTGACGGGCCGAGCGAACTACGCTCACTATGTCGCTTCGAAGGGTGCAGTTCAGGCGTTCAACAAGTCGCTCGCTACCGAGCTCGGTTCTGACAACATCACTGCGAACGTGGTGAGTCCGCACGGCATCGAGACGGAGATCCCCCGCGAAACGATCAGTGAGGACCAATGGG
>DXDC01000186.1 GCA_019115685.1 Candidatus Agrococcus pullicola | reverse complement strand
CGTGACCCGCAGGAACCGCAGAACAGGGAGCCTTTAAGGTAGTGGTCGTGGGAGCGTCGCCGTTCGGAAGCGATTTTGCGTGTGTTCAGGAGCGTCTGGACTTGCTGCCAGGTATCGATGTCGATCAGCGGCTCGTGGGCGCCGGGCTGTTCGGCTCCTTTATAGCGGACGATGCCGACGTAGTAGGGGTTGCGCAGCAGTTTGAAGAACCCCGAGCGTGCCACCGGTCCGGAGGGTCGCTTCGGCGTCGGTACGGTGGTCAGGCCGCGTGCTGTGACCTCGGCGAGCACGTCGACGACGGTGCGGTCGCCGGTGGCGTACTGCTCGAATACCCACCGCACGAGGGGTGCGCGGTCGGGGTCTATGTCGACGGTGCGGTACTCGCGGCCTTGCTCGTCGCGTTTGCGGACGTTGAGGTAGCCGATGGGGGCGCGCATCGGGGTGCCGCCGCTCTCGAACTTCTGCGTGAGGCCCTTGGTGACTTCGGTGGCGAGGCTCTTGGAGTAGAACTCTGCGATGGAGGACATGATGCCGTGCAGCAGCATTCCCGAGGGTGTCTCGTCGATGTTTTCTGTCGCCGAGACCAGGGTGACTCCGGCTTCGACGAGGCGGCGGTGAATCTCCACGTCATCGACGCGGTTGCGGGCCAACCGGTCGACTTTGTGCACGATGCAATAGGTGACCTGGTGGGTGGCGATGTATTCGAGCATACGTTGCAGGTCGGGTCGGTCAGCTGAGCGGGCGGATTCTCCGGCGTCGACGAACTCCGCCACGACCCGCGCACCGAGAGACTCGGCTTTGCGCGCGTTGGCCTCACGTTGGGCGGGGGTGGAGAACCCCTCGTCGCGTCCGCCTTTGGCTGCTTGTTCTTTGGTGGAGACCCGCTGATAGGTGATCGCGGTCAGCAGCGGCAACGTCTCAGTCGCCAGTACGGGGGCCGGGGGGATGTTTGGCGTCATGGTCTTGTGCTCCTTGCTCACCCGCCTCCGGTGTGACGGGTGTCGAGTCTTGGTCGTTTCGTTGAGTGACTCGCCCCGGCATGTCCGGAGAGTGTTTTGCTGTGTCAGCCGGCTCTCGTGACCGGTTCGTTGCGAGCGTAATCGAGTTGCTCGACCTCGAGCGGCGTGAGGTCGTCGATAGAGCCATGGGTGCGTTCGGTGTTGAACCAAAGCACCCAGGACGCGGTCGCCGCCTCGACCTGATCGACGTCCCGCCAGGGACCCTCGTGATGGATGAGTTCAGACTTGTAGAGCCCGATCTGTGACTCCGCGAGCGAGTTGTCGTAGGCGTCGCCGACGGTTCCGACGGACGGGTCGATGCCTTCGTCGACGAGCCGGTCAGTGAAGGCGATTGACGTGTAGACGCTGCCCGCGTCGGTGTGGTGCGTGAGCCCCTCGAACCCGGTGACGCCTTCGCGGCGTCGGGTGAAGAGAGCCATGTCGAGGCAGTCCAGCACGAGCGGGGTGGTCATGCTCGTCGCGGCGCGCCAGCCGATGATGCGGCGGGAGTGCGCGTCGAACACGAACGCGACGTAGACCCATCCAGACCACGTCCACACGTATGTGAAGCCGGCGACCCAGAGCTGGTTCGTGCGCAACCGAGCGAAGTGCCGGTCGACGAGATCCGCTGGGCCGGTCTGCCGTGGATCCGTGTCGACGGGGCGTTTCCGCTTTCCGCGGAACACGCCGGCGATCCCGAGCTCACGCATGAGACGCTCGACCGTGCAGCGCGCGATGTCGTGCCCGTCACGGCGCAGCCGCAACCAGAGCTTGCGGGCCCCGAGCACCTTGCGGTGCGCCTGCCACGCGGCCAGGATGATCGGCTTCCACCGCTCATCCGACACGGCCTGAGATGACGGTCCGCGCCCGCGGGCATCGTAGTAGGTCGATGGGGCGACCTTCACGCCGTGCTGGGTGAGCACAGCGCAGATCGACTCGACACCCCATCGGATCCCACCCTCAGTGCGGTCCTTATGTTCGTCGATGAAAGCGACTATCGCTTGTGTGGCCGGTCGAGTTCGGCGATGCTCCTATGTCAAGCCGCGGGGGTGAGAATGCTCTTCAGGGTCGTGTTCAGAGTGATCGGGGTGCGGTGCTCGGTCGTGGCTCGGGCTGCTTCGTCCTGACGGAGAGCCGTGAACACCCGGTCCGAGATCCGGCGCCGCAGCAGCCGGAGTGCCTCGGCTCGAGTCTTGCCGGCGCTGACCTGCTTCGCGAAGTAGACAGCACCCTCGCCACCGAGGCGTTGTTGGGTCACCGCAGCCATATGGAGGGAGGTGTTGATGCGTCGATTGCCGCCGCGCGAGAGCCGCACTTTCACGTTGTTGCCCGACCAGACCGGGATGGGCGCCGTGCCGTTGAACCGCGCGAACGCGTCCCTGCTCTTGAAACGGCTGACGCCGGCGGTCTCGCCGACGATCGCAGCCGCCCCAAGTACGCCCATGCCTGGGACGGCGAGGATTGTCGGGTACTCGGCTCTCACGATTGCGGTGAGCTGTCGTTCAATGGCCGTGATCCGCTGGGTGAGAGTGATGATGTCAGCGAGCAGGTCGCGAGCGATCTCGGCGACCGCACCATCGATTCCAGCGATCGCGTTGGCGATCTGATCGAAGACAGTCGTCCGTCGAATTCCTCGTGACGGGACCTCGAGGTCTGGCACGAGCTCGTGAAGGAACCAGCGCAGTTTCGCCTGCAACCCGGTGCGATGCTCGACGAGTCTCTTGCGGTGATCGGAGAAGAGCTTCAGGTCGCGCTCCGGTCCGGCCAGGTGAGCGGTCGAGAGATCGTCCTCGCGCAACGCGACGCGCGCGACGGCCTCCGCGTCGATCGGATCGGACTTCCCTGGTTCTCGGGATGACCTCCGCATACCGGCCATCAACCGGGTATGCACCCGCAGCACCTGATGGCCGGCGAGCAACAGGCTCGCCTCCAGAGCGCGGGTGAGGTGACGGCAGTCCTCGACCGCGACCTTCACCATGCCGAACTCGTCGAGCCACTCGAGGACTCGGATGTGACCCGCCTTTCGAGCAGGGACCGTAAGCGCGGCGACTCGCTTGCCGACCTCGTCGATCGCGACGAGCGTGTAACTGTCCTTGTGAGCGTCGATACCAGCCGTGATCATGCCGACTCCTTTGTCGTTCCACCAATGACGACCCCACACTTGCCGGCCGATGGGCACGCCTCAATCGAGCACGACGACAGTCGCGCAGGCTCCCTATCAGGCCACATCAGTCACCGAGCGTCGGCGTCGACGGGGCGGCACATCGCGGAGAAGCCACCATCCAAGATGGAGCAGCGAAGAAAAGAGCCAACCCCGCCGACCGCTCTATCGTGACATTGACGCGAAGAAAGCCTAAGCCGACTTCAAGATCTCGTTCGCCCGCCGCAGCTCGGCGTTCTCCCGCTTCAGGCGCTTGATCTCCATCTGCGCGTCGGTCGTCACACCCGGCCGGTCTCCCGCATCGACCTGCTCCCGACGGATCCAGGTGCGGATCGTTTCCGGCGAACCTATGCCGAGCATCTGCGCGACCGCGGTCATCGCCTGATACTCGCTCGGATAATCGGATCGCACCTCGGCGACCATACGGACAGCGCGCTCACGAAGCTCGCGCGGATACTTACTGGGACGTCCCATGAGACAGATCCTTCCAAGGAATCCTGTCTCCGGACACACCGGGGCGAGTCACATACAGTCCCGATCCAGATACAGGGTGGTGACGGTGATCGAGCCATCAGGCTCACTCCCACACAATGTGCGCGCTCCGACTAGCACCACGTCACCGGTCGTGGCTGGCTGCTCACCGAATTCACTGAACAGGATCGCCGAACCGTGCCGAACGAAGATGAGCTTCACGCAGTCATAGGCAACCGGCCCCACCGAATGTTGGATCGAGCGAGTGCGGGCCAAGATTGGCAGAAAGCGCTCGCGGCCGGGGCCGTTTACCATCCGCACCGGTCGGCCCTGATCTGCAGAGCGACCATTGTCTCGAGATTGTCCGACGCGCTCAGTGTCGAGAGCAGAGTCCACGCCGCCGATTCTCATCGTCTTTGAAGCGCCGCGAATGAGTGTTCCGACCCACCGAGCCGATCAGTCGTCGAGCAGGGGGTTGTACTTCATGCTCAGGCTGCGTTCGAGCCCGGCGGCTCCAGCCAGGAAGATAAGCGCCAGGTTTGCCCAGCCCGATAGCGTCAGTGCCGGGACCTCGAACGACGGCAGTCCGATGAGCGGCGTCAGGTTGCCGCCGAGATTGACCAGTTGGGGAAGCTCGATCCCGAGCACAGCCAGTAGTACGACGAGCGAGATCCAGCCGACGACCCGGCTTGCGTTGGGGTGAGCGCGACCGATCCGCGCTCGCCATGCCTCGGCCGTTCCGTCGGCCGGCGGAAGTTGCTTCGTGTCGCCGGCTTTGCCTTTTCGCAGGCGGACGTACTTCATGCCGACCTTAGCGACCGCAGCCTCGATCCGCGCGTCACCGCCGATGTGGAACGTGGCACGCCTGCGAGCGGTGTCGACCAGTCGCCCATCCCGGTAGAGGCGGATGCGCTCGTCCAAGTCGAGGTAGTGAGCGTCGACGACGTAGGTCGACCCGTTGTGCTCGATCTCGAAACGGCCCCGCACCAGTCCCTCGGCTCGCCGGAGCGGCCGCAGCACCTCGGAGTTATGTGTCATGGCCAGCCTCCGTGCCGTTCGCCGTGTTCTTGCCGAGTCCGTAGGCCAGCGCCGCGTCCAGAATCCGGTGGGCCTCGTCGGACCCGAGATGGCCGTGTAGGACTTCATTCGCGAGCCCGCCGGCCGTCGCGAGCAATCCATCAGAGAGCGTCTCCGGGGATGTGATGCCGGTTACTTCCAACTCAGAACTGGGCCTACGTAAAACGAGCGCAACCTGATCGATTAACAGTCTGCGCAGCTCTGCGTGGCCATCCAGCAGGGCCCGGCCCAGCGCCGGCTCGGTGAGCGCCAAGGTCTCAAACATCGTGACCACACGGAGGTCTTTGAAGTCCTCGGGACTACGCGGGACCATCGTGCGGAGAATCGCCGCGACCACCTCGGCGGGGCTCGGCTCGACTGCCGCGAGCGTCGCCTCCACACGCAAACGCGCCCTAGCCTGCGCAGCGTCGAAGCAGGCCTGCACCAGGCTGGCTCGGTCGGTGAAATAGTGCTGGACCCGTCCTGGGGATACGTTCGCGGTAGCGGCGACCCGCCGGAACGTCAGCGACTCGACGCCCCCCTGCTCGACCGCCGTGCCCGCTGCGTCGACGATCGCCTGCCTGACCGCATCGTGATCGCGTCCGCGCCCTCGCGCCACAGCCCATCTCCCATCCTTCAACAGTACGATACAAGTGTACCGAACTAGATGCCCGCTGTCCACGCCCTCGGGCAGGCATGTGAAGGTAACGGGGTCGACATCAGCGCTGTACGGTCCTTGGCGATGACGCAGCCGCGGGAACGACCGGCCGCCAAGCGCTGTGTGA
>DXDC01000185.1 GCA_019115685.1 Candidatus Agrococcus pullicola | reverse complement strand
GCCGCCGTCAGTCGCGCCCTGGCAGATTCGTCACTGCTCGTGAGCCTGTCGGCAATCGCGCCGACGACTTGCTCTTCGCGACGCCTCCGATCGGCGAGGGCACCCAGGACTTCAGCCGCTTCGACATCGTCGCGTCCTTCGACGATGAGATCGATCAGAGCCGGGATTACTTGAGCCTGACCGTTCCTGGCGCGGACGAGAGCCGCTCTTCCGCTGACGAACGGATCGGGATGCCCGAATCCTCGAGCCAGCGCGGCGAGCGCCCGGCGACTCCCGATCTTCTGCAGCGCGAGCACGGCCCTGCGGCGCTGCTCGGCATCCTGTGCCTGCAGCGCTTCGGCGAGCGGCGGGACCGCGTCGTCGCCCATCCGCGCCAACGCCCAGTCCATCGCGCCGGCCGAGTTCGGGTCGCGCTCTTGCAGCGCAGCATCGACAAGGGGCAGAACATCCTGCTGGGCGTCACCGCCGTGTGCGAGCGCTAATCGCTGCCGGGCGGAGGCGTCTTCTGCTCCGAGGCCGCGCAGCAGCCCGATGGTGCGGAGCACATCGGACCACGCGTCGGGGCTCGCGGCGTGTACGCGCGTCAGCCGTCGCAGCAGCCGCTCATCCCGGGCCAGGCGCTCGCGGGTGCGCTCGATAAGGGTTTCCACCATCTCGCTGGGCTGGAATGCGCGATCGTCGAGCACCTCTGCGATCTCCTGCAGCTCGAGCCCGAGCGAACGGAGGCCCTCGACATGGAACAGCCTGCGAATATCGGCTTCCGAGTACTTGCGGTACCCGCCCTGCGTCCGCTCGGATGGCCGCACGAGCCCGATCTTGTCGTAGTGGCGCAGCATTCGTGCGCTAACGCCCGATCGTTCGGATACCTCGCCGATCAGCACTGATTCACTCCTCGGCGATGCTCGGTGCTCCCAGAAGCGCGACGGTGCGCCGGGCATCCTCGATCGCGGCGTCGAAGCCTTCTTCCGGGTTCTGCATGATCTGCTCCGTTGCGGTCGCGTGGGTTCGAACGCCCTCGTCTTGCGAGTGCTTCGCGTGCTCGATCGCGGGGGAGGCCGCGTCCCCCAGTGCTGCGAACGCGCGACTGAGACTCAACTGTACGTCACGGCCTCCGCGGTTGAACTGCGTCGAGAGGGTCCACGCGAGTGCAGGCACCTGCTCTCGCGGTACGAGCGCGGCGGCCGCGCGCCACGCGGCTCGGGCTACCTCGTCATCGTCGTCCTGCAGGAGCGAGGCCGTAATGGCGGGCCAGGTGTCCGGGTCTCCGAGCTTGGACAACGTGTGAAGGGCCTGACTTCGCGCCTGCGGAATCCGCGAGCGCAGTTCGGGCAACAGACGCTCCGCGGTGGTCGCAGTGTCCTGACGGATGAGCGCCCACGTGAGCATGTCGCGAACGAAGAAGTCCGGCTCTTCCGCGCACCTGGCGATCAGCACATCGATGAATTCGGGGTGCGGATTCGTTCCCGCGGCCATGGCCGCCTGCAGACGCGAAGAAGATGTCGGGGCATCCAGCGACGCACGCAGGGCTGCGGCAGGCTTCTCTGTGTTCTGTACTCGGGTCATGGTGACCACCTCCGCACTCCAGTAGAAACCTTGACACCGTGTCAATGTCAAGCGATTCGTGCGTGCTCTTCTTTCGTCTGATAGCCGCGATGCCGGTTTGCTCACATCACGCCTCGACGCGGCCGACTTCCGTCCCTCACTGCCACGAACGCGACCAACCGGATCGGGCGCTAGCCCGAACTGCTCACCAGCAGCGGCTACTGCTGCTCGGTTGTCAGCCGAACAGGGGATGCACGGCGCGTTTCGGAACCGCGTTGGTTTCGCGCGCGAGCCGGTCGCTTGCAACCATCAGCGAGACTTCGCTCTCATCCACCAGGTGTCCCGGTGCCTCGGCGTCGCGGCGCAGTGCGAGCGCGCGCGTGAAATCATCGACTGCCTCCCGCGTGCTGCCGGATTCGAAGTGCGCGATGCCGCGCAACTGCAGCGCCCGGGCCCAGAGCTCGACCAGGTCTGAGCTTCTCGCCTCCTCGACGATCTTCGACGCTTCCCGCACCGCTCGATCGAAGAGTCCGCGGGCCTCGGCAACGGATGCTCGAACGAGCCGTGCTCGCAGCGCGTTCTCTCGCAGACCTGAGGTGCGCGCTTGCACGACCGCCGATGCGGCGAGTGACGCGGATCGCTCGAACTCGCCCATTGCGGCCAGGATGCGCGCTCGCTCGAGCAGCGACTCCAGCGAACGCGAGTCACCGAGTTCACGCAATCGAGATTTTGCGCGTGCGAGGTCGACGGTCGGCCGCAGTGTTGTGCGGTCGAATCCAACGACGAGCTCTTCCATGTACCCATGGTGCCTCACGCAGGGCCGCTCGCGGTCAAGCGCGCCGAACTCGTGTCGACCCATCGCGCGGCCACGCGGTATCCGCTGCGGTGAATCTCAATCTCGGTCAATACGGAAACTCATCGAAACGGGGAGGTCCGGTGCGAAGAATGAGTGGTCATCCTGTCTAGACTCTTGAGAATGGACAACAAGCACGCTCTCATCCGCCGCACCAGCCCTCGCCTCGCGGACGGGCTGTTGACGCACAGGGAGCGCGAGGCTGTCGATATGTCACTCGCCCAGCGCCAGTGGGATGACTACGTCGCGGTCTTGCACGACAACGGCTGGCGCACGACGGAAGTCGACCCGATTCCCGAGTGCCCCGACTCGGTCTTCGTGGAAGACACCGTGGTCGTCTACGGCGATCTTGCGGTTATCACCCGCCCCGGCGCGGATGAGCGCAAGCCCGAAACCGTCGCGACCGAGAAGGCCGTTCGCGCTCTCGGGTACCGTGTCGCGCACATCCAGGCTCCCGGAACACTCGATGGCGGGGATGTCCTGAAGTCGCACGGTCGCGTGTGGGTCGGCCGCGGCGGCCGCACCAACAGCGAGGGTGTCCGGCAGTTGCGCGAGTTGCTGAGCGAGTTCGGCGCCGAGACCATCGAGGTGCCGATCGAGAAGGTGCTGCACCTGAAGAGCGCCGTTACCGCGCTGCCCGACGGTACCGTGCTCGGCTACCCGCCGCTCGTCGACGACCCCGCAGTGTACGGCGACGCGTTCATGCCCGTGCCGGAGGAGACCGGCGCGATCGTCGTGAGCCTCGGCGGCAACAAGCTCATCATGCAGGCGTCGGCTCCCGAATCGATCGAGCTCATCCGCGGCAAGGGTTACGACGTGACGGTCGTGGATGTTTCCGAGTTCGAGAAGCTCGAAGGCTGCATCACCTGCCTTTCGGTACGTTTGCGCGGTGTCGACACGAGTAACGCCGCGTAGTACACGACCCGCGTCGTTGCGGCGTGGTCGCGCTCGGCAGCCGCGAGCTATTCGCAAGATGCCTGCTCAGCCGTATGCTCGATGGGCGTTTTCCGAATCGCCGCGATTCGACCGTTCGCAAAATGCCTAGCGGTGATCGTGCTGCATGGACGTTTCCCGAATAGTCGACGCCGCGGGCGCGCTCGCCGAAGACGCGAACGATCAGCTGCGAGGCTGGAAAGCGCGCTTCTCGGGTGGCGGAGACGGGATGGCCGAGGCGTCGGTGACGACGGGTGCTCCGGAGATGAGCCGCTGCAATTCGGCGCCGCGCACCACCTTTGAGGGGAATACCTCGTGCCCGACCTCCGGCGGCAGCCCGTCGACGACTTCGAACGCCGTTCCTGCCACGGCCACGACATTGCCGAAGCGCTTGCCCTTGAGCAGCCCCGTGTCGGCAATCGCGGCGGCGTGGCCGAACACCGCATCCATCGTTGCCAGCTGGCTCTTCGCGAACGCGAGCCCCTTGCCGTCGGCGATGTTCGTGACGACGGCGCCCTGCGGTGCGAGCAGTTCGCGGATCAGGCGATAGAACTCCATGCTCGTGACGTGCGCCGGCGTGCGGCTGCCGGCGAAGATGTCGACGATGACGAGGTCCACGCTGCCGAGGAGTCCCTTCGGTAGTTTGCCCAGTGTTTCGCGGGCATCGCCGTAGCGCACCCGGATGCTCGCCCCCTTCGGCAGCGGAGCCACCTTACGGACGAGGTCGACGAGCGCCGGCTCGAGTTCGAGCACCTGCTGTCTGGATCCGGGACGGGTGTGGTTGATGTATCGGGCCAGGCTCATGGCACCCGCCCCGAGGTGCAGCACGGTCAGGGGGCCGTCGGCTCGGCCGTCGATGACGGAGCCGATCTTCCTGGAGTATTCGTACGCGAGGTATTCGGGTCGCTCGGGGTCGACGTGCGACTGCGGTGTGCCGTCCACGACCAGCTGCCATCCGCCGTAGCTCGAGTGACGCATCTCGGCGGTGAGGCCGCTCGAGAGCGTTGCGGTCAGTTCGCTCGCATCGATCACTCCGTCAGTCTGCCATCCCTGTCCGGGTGCGCACTGTGTCGGCCGGAGGCGGTTCAGATGTCCCAGCTGCAGATTCGCGAGATGGGGGCGAGTCGGACCGCGGACGCGCATCTCGACCCAGGTTGGCAAGAACAACACTGGTGAATACCGGCGATGCCAGGGGTGCCGCAGTACCGTTCGGGAACCCGGCTCCGTGGTTTTTCCGGTGAATACACCGCTAACGGGCGACACGCAAGGCGCGACACGCACAAAACTCGAGACAGCGCTGGACATTTGCCTCGCTGTGCGGCTAAAGTTGTAATTTGCGCTCTCGAGTTTCTTCTTGCCTTCATATTGCGGTCGGCATCTGCGCCATTTCGTGCGACCGAGAGCAACCGCCTGTGACGTCGACTCCGCAAGGGTATTAGACCCGCGCGGCACGGAGGGAAAACCATTGGCTGCTGCCACTCCTAAGTCTGGCCGGAACGCAAGCCGGCTGAGCTTTGCAAAAATTCGCGAGACCCTGACCGTTCCCGACCTTCTGGCACTGCAGACCGAGAGCTTCGAATGGCTCATCGGTGCAGACGGCTGGAGGAAGCGCCTCGAAGAGGGGCAAGCTGCGGGACGCAACGATCTGCCTACCCGCTCCGGTCTGGAGGAGATCTTCGAAGAAATCTCTCCCATCGAAGACCTGGGCGAAAAGATGCAGCTCTCGTTCTCGGAGCCCGAACTCGAAGAGCCCAAGTACTCGATCGACGAGTGCAAGGAGCGGTCGAAGACGTATGCGGCACCGCTGTACGTCGCCGCGGAGTTCATGAACCACGAGACCGGTGAGATCAAGTCTCAGACGGTCTTCATGGGCGACTTCCCGCTCATGACGGCAAAGGGCACGTTCATCATCAACGGCACCGAACGCGTCGTCGTGTCGCAGCTCGTCCGTTCGCCCGGTGTCTACTTCGAGCGCACCCCCGAGAAGAACTCCGACAAGGACCTCTTCTCGGCTCGCATCATTCCCAGCCGCGGTGCCTGGCTCGAGTTCGAGATCGACAAGCGCGACGCGGTCGGCGTTCGCATCGACCGCAAGCGCAAGCAGCCGGTCACGGTATTCCTCAAGGCGCTCGGCCTCAGCCGCAGCGACATCGAGACTGAGTTCGCCGGATACGAGTCGGTGCTGACCCAGCTCGACAAGGACACGGTTGAGACCAAGGAAGAAGCGCTCCGCGACATCTACAAGCGCATCCGCCCGGGTGAGCAGGTAGCAGCGGAAGCCGCACGAGCGCTGCTCGACAACTTCTACTTCAACGCAAAGCGCTACGACCTCGCCAAGGTCGGCCGCTACAAGATCAACCGCAAGCTGGGCCTTGAGGCGCAGCTGAGCGACTCGGTGCTCTCGGTCGACGACATCGTCGCGACGATCAAGTACCTCGTGGCGCTCCACGCGGGCGACACGACCTTCGAAGGCAGCCGCGGGGGAAAGCAGGTGGATATCCGCCTCGACACCGACGACATCGACCACTTCGGCAACCGCCGCATCCGCGCCGTCGGCGAGCTCATCCAGAACCAGGTCCGCACCGGTCTTGCCCGCATGGAGCGCGTCGTGCGCGAGCGCATGTCGACACAGGACATCGAGGCCATCACGCCGCAGACCCTGATCAACGTGCGCCCGGTCTCGGCTGCGATCAAGGAGTTCTTCGGAACTTCGCAGCTGTCGCAGTTCATGGACCAGAACAACCCGCTTGCCGGCCTGACCCACAAGCGCACCCTGTCGGCTCTCGGCCCCGGTGGTCTGT
>DXDC01000184.1 GCA_019115685.1 Candidatus Agrococcus pullicola | reverse complement strand
AGGACCGGCGGAGCGGCGAGCGCGCGGGCGCCGCTGAGCGTGTCGGCCCAGAACGCGTCGAAGTCGTCCGGTACGGGGATCTCGGGGCGATACGCGCGCAGGTGCTCGAGGTGTCCGTCGGTCAATGGCATGGGGATCTCCCGGGTGGGGTTGACTTTATGTTGCACTACGATACAAACTATCGTCTGGCCGCAGCGATTGCGACCTGAAGATTCTCATCTCGGAAGGATTCAGTATGGACGCAACGAAGCGCTTCCGCCGGAGCCGTCGTGCTGTCGCTCTCGTCGCCCTGAGCGCCGCGAGCGCAGGACTGCTCGCGAGCTGTTCATCAGGGGAGGACGGGCCCGAGCCCGAGGGCGGGGAGCTGCCTGAGGGCGGTGTCACCCTCGATTTCTGGGGATGGGTCCCCGGCCTCGAAGACTTGGTTGCGCAGTGGAACGATGACAACCCCGACGTACAGGTCGCCTTCCACCGCATGACGGGCGACGACGGCCAGAAGGTCGAGGCCGCCGTCGACGCGGGGTCGGGACCCGATGTCGTGCAGCTGAGTTCGCACGACCTGCCGAACTACGTCATAGGCGGCCGGGTTCAGGACATCACCGACTACGTCGGCGATGTGGAGGAGAAGTTCACTCCCGCGTCGTGGGCGCAGGCGACCGTCGACGGGCGCGTGTACGGCATTCCGCAGGGGATCGGGCCCTCGGGCACGATGTACCGCGAGGACATCTTCGAGGACAACGGCATCGAGGTGCCCGCGACCTGGGACGAGTATCTCGACGCGGCGCGGGCCCTGAAAGCGGCGGATCCCGATGTGCGGATCGCGAACATCGCCTCGAGCGAGATCGGTCAGTGGGTGCAAGAGGTCTCCCAGGCGGGCTCGACCTGGTTCGACATCGAGGACGACGCCTGGAAGGTGTCGGTCAACGCCCCCGAGAGCATCGAGATCGCCGAACGGTGGCAGACGCTGCTCGACGAGGACCTGGTCACGACCGAGCAGATGTGGACGCCCGAGTACTGGGCGCTGCTGAACAAGGGCGAGATCGCGACGGTGAGCTACGCGGCGTGGTTCCCGCTGTCGCTCGCGGAGAACGTCTCCGATCAGGCGGGCCTGTGGCGCGTCGCCCCCATGCCGAAGCCTGCGGGGTCCGACGCGCAGGGCGACTCGGGCGGCGCGGCGAACGTCGTGCTCACGGGCGCCGAGCACCCCGAAGCGGCAACGGCCTTCATCAGCTGGCTCAACGGATCCGATGAGACGCAGGACGCGCTCATCACCGAGGGCGGGCTGTTCGTCTCGACGCTCACCGGTCTCGACTCCGATGCGCTCATGCAGGAGCAGGAGTTCTACGGCGGACAGGTGATCAACGAGGTCTTCGCCGACGCGGCCGCCAACACGCCCGATTCCTGGGTCGAAGGCCCCAACTACAGCACCGCGTCGACCGCCGTCACCGACGAGTTCGCGAAGGTCGTCACGGGCAAGCAGACCTTCGCGGAGGCTCTCGACAAGGCGCAGGCGAAGACGGTCGCCGACCTCGAATCGCGCGGCCTGGACGTGAGCGAGTAATCCATGTCGACGACTCTCGTCCGCACCACCGCCCGGCGCCGGTTCAGCGGCTCCGGGCGGTGGTGGGTGCCCTACGTCTTCATCGCGCCGTTCATCGTCGTCTTCATCGTGTTCATGGTGGCGCCGATCGTCATCGCGATCGTCAACAGCCTGTTCGCCACCCAGACGTCGGGCCTCGGCTTCGGCGGCTCGGAGACCCTGTTCGTGGGGCTCGGCAACTATCTGCGCGCCTTCGCCGACGGCGACTTCCTCATGAGCTTCGCGCGCGTCGCCCTGTACGGCGTCGTCCAGGTCCCGGTGATGATGATCATCGCCGCAGCACTCGCACTGCTGTTCGATTCGGCCGTTCTGAAGCTCAAGCGATTCTTCCAGTTCGCGGTCTTCCTTCCGTACGCGATCCCCGGCGTCATCGCCGCGCTGCTGTGGGGATTCCTCTACCAGCCCTCGGTGAGCCCGTTCCTGCAGCTGTTCTCGTCCCTCGGCATCAGCGCGAACATGCTCGCGCCCGGAACCGTGCTGTGGTCGATCGCCAACATCAGCATCTGGTCGAACGTCGGCATCAACATGATCATCCTCTTCGCCGCGCTCCAGGCCCTTCCTCGCGAGGCGTACGAGGCGGCGCGCATCGACGGTGCCGGTGAGGTCCGCATCGCCCTCAGCATCAAGATCCCGATGATCGCGCCCGCGGTGCTGCTCACGACGCTGTCGACGGTGATCGGAACGCTGCAGCTGTTCAACGAGCCGCAGGTGCTGCAGACGATCACGGCGAACGTGTCGAGCGACTACACGCCGAACATGGCCATCTACGCCGCATCGACGCTGGGCGGCGACACGAACCTCGGGTCGGCGATGGCCGTCATCCTCGGTCTCGCGACGCTCATCGTGTCCCTCGTCCTCGTCCGGTTCACGAACCGCACCCCGAAGGAGCGTGTCTGATGACGCACACCACCGCTCTGGTCGCGACGAAACGCGATCGACGCGTGTCGGCGTCGGCGCACACCCCGGCCGGCGAACGACCCCGCCGCGGGTGGGCGATCGCCGTGACGATCGCCATGATCGTGGCCGCGGTCTATTTCCTCGCTCCCGTTCTCTGGCTCGTGATCGCCTCGACGAAGTCGGCGGGAGACCTGTTCTCGACGCCCGGATTCTCGTTCGCGAAGTTCGAGTTCTTCACGAACCTGAAGGCGCTGTCGACGTATGACGGCGGG
>DXDC01000183.1 GCA_019115685.1 Candidatus Agrococcus pullicola | reverse complement strand
ACCTCCTCTTCCGCAACGTTGATGACCGATGAGGCACCCATGTCTTTTGCGCGTTGCAGAGGCCCCTCCAAAACATCCGTGGCCGTGACGGATGCCGCCCCGGCGTCGAGCGCCGCAGCGATCGACAAGAGTCCGATGGGGCCGGAGCCGGTAATCAACACCCGAGCCCCGGCGACTTCGTTCCGTGCTTTCGAGACGCCGTGCAGTGCGACAGCGAGCGGTTCTGCGAGCACCGCTCGACGAACGGGGAGCGCATCCGGGAGGAGACGAATCATTGAGCGCTCGACGATCAGATGCTCAGAGAGGGCACCCTGCGTGTGCGGCCAGGTGGAGGCGCTTCCCAGGTACGACCCGTTCGGCCACAGGTGCGGTTCGTCTTCAATGCCCGGCTGGGAGTCGCCGAAGCGTGCGGGGTGCACCGTGACGCCGGTACCGGGTTCCCATTCGCCCTGCGGATCCAGATCGATCCGCCCGGAGAGCTCATGGCCCGGAATCAGCGGCTCCTTGACTACGAACGCCCCGTTGGCGCCCTCGTAGTAGTAGTGCAGGTCAGAGCCGCAAATGCCGACGTAGTCAACGCGAACCCTGACCTGGTCGGGACCGGGCTCAGGAGTTTCGACTTCGCGAATCTCGATGGACTCCTTCTCGGTTATGAACGCTGCGCGCATATCCCGACTCGCTTTCCGACTGTCTATACGACGGCGGTCATGCCGCCGTCAACGAAGAGATTCTGGCCCGACACGAAACTTGAAGCATCCGAGGCGAGGAACAGCAGAGCACCGTGCAGTTCCTCGAACTTTCCCCAGCGCTGCGCAGGAGTACGCTGCACAAGCCACTCACTGAACTGCTCGTCGTCGACGAGGTCGCGGTTCATCTCCGTCGCGAAGTATCCGGGGGAGAGCGCATTGACCTGAACGTTGAAGCGCGCGACGTCTGCGGCCATACCCTTCGTCAACTGAGCAACACCACCCTT
Source organism: Candidatus Agrococcus pullicola (assembly GCA_019115685.1). GTDB lineage: Bacteria > Actinomycetota > Actinomycetes > Actinomycetales > Microbacteriaceae > Agrococcus > Agrococcus pullicola. The sequence goes on along the minus strand of DXDC01000183.1, from coordinate 5,323 downwards.
GGTAGCCGAGTACGGGGCGATCGTTTGCCGGGCCAGAGCTGACTGCACGGAGGCGATGTTGACCACCTTGCCCGACCCGCGTTGCACCATGTGCGGCAACACAGCGCGGGAGACGTAGAACGCGCTGCTGAGGTTCGCAGCGACGAGGTCATCCCAGTCATCCACGTCGAACTCGTGGATGGGCGCTCGCCGCTGAATGCCGGCATTGTTCACGAGGATGTCGGGCACTCCGTGCGTCTCCACCAACGACTCGATCTGCTCGAGCACCTCAGCAGAGTCCGTAACGTCGAAGGTGATGGCGTGGGCCGGTCTGCTAGACCGCTCCTCCGCTTCCGCTCTGACGCGTTCAATCGCTGCAGAGTCACGTCCGTGAATGATCACCCGAGCGCCTGCGTCGGCAAGGGCAAGGGCGAGTGATTTGCCCAGGCCGCGGGAGGACCCGGTCACCAGCGCGAGCCGGTCTGTGATGTCGAAGACGTTGTTCATGCATGCTCCTGAGCGTCGTAAGGGGGGAGCGGCGAAGCGGTGCAGGGCGCTCCGCCGCTCCGGATGATCAGATGAGGGATGCGAGGCCGAAGATGCCCAGCACGATGATGAACGCCATGGTCGACTGGATCGTCTGCTGCACTGTCCAGACCTTTAGAGTTGTCTTGACATCCATGCCCATGAGGCGGCCGACCAGCCAGAATCCGGAGTCGTTCACGTGGCCGGCGAATACCGAGCCAGCTGCGGTGGCCAAGGTGATGGCGGCAACCTGCAGCGGGTTGAAGTCTCCCGCCAGCACCGCGGGGCTGACGAGCCCTGCTGCGGTGACGAGGGCAACGGTCGCAGAGCCCTGCGCGACACGGATCACGACGGCGACCACGAATCCTGCGACGATAACGGGAAGTCCCCATCCATCCAGGGTGTCGGCGAGCGCGTCGCCGATCCCGGACGCGCGCAGGACGCCGCCGAACATCCCGCCGGCACCCGTGATGAGCACCACGCTGGCGATGGGACCCAGAGCCGAGTCGACTACCTTTTCAAGCGCGGTGCCTTTCTCGCCCCGGCGCCACCCGAGCACGATCATGGCGACGACCACGCTGATCAGCAGGGCGATGGGCGAATTGCCGATGAGGATGGCTGCGACCGCCCAGGTCTGGTCGATGTCGACGAGACCCGCTGCCCCGAGCGTGGAGAGGCCAGTGTTGAGGAAGATCAGCATCATGGGCAGCAGAAGCAGCAGCACGACGGTCGAAACCCGCGGCGGATTCTTGGGCTGGTCGTCATCGACGTCTCCGAAGAGTGTCGGAACCGGGAGAACGACCCGCGTACCGATGAACTTGCCCCAGAGGTAGCCGGTCACATACCAGGTGGGCAGTGCGACGACGAGGCCCACGAGCAGGACGATGCCGAGGTTCGCCCCATAGAATTCCGAGGCTGCGACCGGTCCCGGGTGCGGGGGCAGGAACACGTGCATGGCTGAGAACGCGGCTGCCGCGGGGATGCCGAACAGCAGAACGTTCTAGCCGCCCGTGACTCGTCGGGCCACGGCGAACACGATCGGAAGCATCATGATCAGCCCTGCATCGAAGAACATCGGGAAGCCGAGGAGCAGCGATGCGATGCCGAGGGCGAAGGGTGCACGCTTCTCGCCGAAGATCGATACGAGGCGGTTGGCGAGGGCCTGCGCTCCGCCCGAGTGCTCGATGATGCGACCAAGCATGGCGCCGAAGCCGATGAGCAGCGCTACTCCTCCGAGCGTGCCACCGAACCCTTCGATGAGTGTGTCTGCGACGGCTTCCGGAGGAATCTGCGCGGCGACCGCCGTGAGAATAGAGACGATGACGAGTGCGATGAACGCGTGAACCTTGAACTGAATGATCAGCAAGAGGATCAACGCGATCGCGCCGCCGGCGATGAGAAGGAGCGGCCCTGTTCCGAGTGTCTGTGTCCAGTCTTCCATGGTTCGTTATCTCCGTTGATACGAGGTGGAGTTCGCGGCTGCGTGCTCCAACCGGGGCTAGGATTCGTAGTGTTCCCATCAAGGGTTAGAGCAACAATACGCAAAGATCGTACTTAATCACCATTGAAATCGGATTTGTCGGAGGTTTGATTGGCTAGGGCATCGCACGGTTCCGTGCTCGATCATCTCGGAATCAGGATTGCGGGTGGCGAACTGGCTCCGGGAACCGTGCTGACACTGGCCGGTCTTACGGAAAAGTACGGTGTCTCGAGAACGGTCGTCCGCGAGGCCGTTCGAGTACTTGAAGCAAAGGGCATGGTCGAGTCCCGTCGTCGAGTAGGAGTTACGGTACTGGCGTCAGGGCATTGGAGTAATCTCGATACACAGCTCATCCGATGGCGGCTGGAAAGCGCCGCGGCTGCCCAGCAGATTATGGCGCTGACCGAACTTCGACTCGCGGTGGAACCGGTTGCAGCGAAGCTCACCGCTCTGCGTGCGAGTGATGCGGAGCGTGCGGAGCTGGTTCGGCTCGCAGGTGTCCTCGAGCGGCTGGGGCGTGGGGGCCAAGGGGATACTGATGAATATCTCGAAGCGGATATCGCCTTTCATGATCTGCTGCTGGATGCGAGCCGAAATCCGCTGTTCGCATCCGTCAAGGCACCCATTGCGCAGATGCTGACGGGCCGGCACGAACACGGGCTCACGCCCGCTGTGCCGTTCGAGCCCGCGCTCAACAATCATGTTCGAGCGGCAAAAACGATCTCGTTGGGTGATGTCAAGGGTGCCGAAGCCGCGGCGCGAGGCTACGTCGACGCTATTCTCTCCGAGGTGCGGACGGGGGAGTGAGTACTACTGAGGACTCCCGGAGAAGCGTGTCTGCTCGTAGGCATTGAGATAGCGTTCGAACTCACCGCGCAGCTCCTTCGTTCTGGTCTCATTCGGATGCACGATTCGCGGTTCTTCGTCGTGCAGAGCGGGTTGATCGTCCGGAATCCCTTGGGCGCGCAACCCCATTTTGACGGCCCCGACCGCCGATGCGTGCTGGAGCGATGACACGTTCATCGACTCGCCGAACATGTCGACCGTGAGCTGCAGCCAGAACGGGGATGATGTAACGCCACCGGAGAGCAAGATGCGATCCGGTGTCCCGTTGACCTCTTGCAAAACGATGAAGCAGTGGTAGAGGGAGCTGACGATGCCCATGAGCACGCCTTGATACATGTCGATGCGTGCGTGCTCGGGTCGCATGTCCAGGAATCCGCCCTGGCGCTGATCTTGCCATCCGGGGGATCGCTCTCCGAACAGGAACGGCAGGAACAGCGGGAGGTCTTTGCGCTCAGATTTCAGCTGGGGCTCGATTTCGCCGAAGTCCACGGACTTGCCGAAGAGCAGATCGCGAGCCCAGTCCACGCAGTTGCCGCATCCGCTGGTCGCGGCTCCGCTCAGCCATCCGAGCGGTGAGCGGTACGTCCAAGTGCTGAGGGACGGCGAGAACGAGGGCTCGGGAACCGAGTAGCGAAGCGCGCCGCTCGTGCCCATGGAGAACGTCATATCTCCAAGCTCGCTCGCACCTTCCCCGACCTGATTCAGCCCGCCGTCCGGCCCGGGGGCCGAGACGGGAATCCCGGGTTTCACTCCTAGCAGGGTGGCAGCTTCGGCAATGAGCGGCGCTGTCGTCAGTCCGTCGACGAGATCGGGCAGGCCAACATCCGAGATACCGAGAACGCTCAGCACCTCGTGATCCCATTCGGCCGCTGCCGTGGAAAGCAGGCCCGAGCCGGACGCTAGCGATTCGCTGGTCTGCACATTGCCCGTCAGTCGGGCATAGATCAGGCTGCCCTGATCCATCGCGACGGTGCCGGCGAGTCCCGCTCCCTCGTCCTTGAGATAACGAAGTTTGAAGGCGGGATAGATCGCGTTCACCATGCATCCGGTGCGGCGATAGAACCAATCCTTGAACTCGTGATCGTGGCGGTACAGCGAAGCGATGCCCTGTGCTCCCGTGTACGGCCATTCGAAGACAGGTGTGACGGCACTGAGGACGGAGCGGCGCAACGTGAGGCCGTGCCATGTGGACGAGAGCGCGATCGCATCGACCTGATGCCCGGCAGCGGCTTCGCGGCCCAGAGCCATCAGTTGCGTGAAGATGCTGTCACCGTCTCGCACCGCACTCGTTCCCGAGATCTCGAACCGTCGGGTCAAGACCCGAACCTCTTGTGTCTCGGAGTTGAAGAGCATGGTCTTCGCCGATGTCGTGCTCGCTTCGAGCGCGAGGATGATCATGCGTTACTCCCCTCCCTGGGATGCACCGTAGCGACCAACCGAATTCGCTTTCGGCACCTTCGTTGCGGGGCCGCGTACCGAGTCGTTCATTCATATGATCATTTGTGATTCGACGATAGCAGTGACGAGCGTGCGCCGGACTCGACCGCGAGATCTGCCAGGATGAGCACATGGCATTACAGCAAGGCACCGTGCTCGTGACCGGAGGAACAAGAGGGATCGGCAGGGCGACCTGTGCAGCGCTGGGTGCCGATCACCACGTGCTCGTTGGAGGTCGAGATCGCGAACTCGCTGAAGAGGTCGCATCATCGTTGCCCTCTGCCGAACCTTGGATATGCGACTTGACGGACGCGGCCGATCTGCAGCGCGCCGTCACGGAAGTGCGAGAACTCGATGTCGTCATCCACTCTGCGGGCATGGAAGCGATGGGCACGATCGTCGAGAGCACTGCCGAGCAGTGGCGTGACGCGTTCGAACTCAATGTTGTGAGTGTCGTCGAGCTGACGAAAGCACTGCTGCCGCAATTGCGAGCTCGTCGAGGCATGGTACTGGCCGTCAACTCGGGTTCCGGCCTGACGTCGAGAGCGGGAGCGGGAGCGTACTGCGCCTCCAAGTTCGCGTTGACGGCGTTCACCGATGCGCTGCGCGAAGAAGAGGCGGGCCGTGTGCGTGTCGTCTCCGTGCATCCCGGAAGGGTCGATACCGAGATGCAAGAGCGCATCGTCGAGCGTCAAGGCGGACAGTACAGAGCCGAGGAGTATCTTCGTCCCGAAGACGTAGCCTCGGTTATCGCATCGGCGGTTCGACTTCCACGAGGGGCGACGGTCGGCACGGTGGTCGTGCGTCCCGACTCAGTTTGAAGGCGGCATCAGATGGGCACCGAGTTCACCCTGCAACCGGCACTGCTCGTCTGCAGATCGGGAACCTCGGAGAGTATCTCTGCAAGTTCATCGCACATCGCGGCGTAACCGTCGGCTTCTGCTCGCTGCCGAATCTCATCCCGCTCGAGGTGCTCGTAATCGTCGACTCGGACGCCGAGCGAAGCACGGTGAATATATCCATCTGAAGAGCTGGCGTATCCGACATCGATCGAGG
>DXDC01000182.1 GCA_019115685.1 Candidatus Agrococcus pullicola | reverse complement strand
GTTCCTCCTGCTGGTCGTAGTAGCGAGAGTTGCGCCCCTGAACTTCTTTCTCCAGCTCACCGAGCCGCGCCTTGAGCTGCGGCTCGACCTTGGCCACGTCGACCGCGACGGGTTGTTCACACACGTTGAGGCAGGCGAGGTCGAGGATGTCGGCGACGTACTCCTCATCCAGGTACTGGCCGTCGTCGGTCATGCCACCGGCGAGCATGTACGACTCGGAGATGTCCTCGTCGCGCGCCCGCATCGTGAAGGTCAGCAGGTTGACAGTCAGCTCGCCACTCTTGCCTTCGAGCGCCTTGACAGCGTTGCTGGCCCGCTTCGACTGGCCGAGCGAGAAGGTCAATTCGCGCTCAGGCGTCTCGTGCGATTTCGCCGTGTCTGCAACGTGCTGTGCGAGCGGGCTGGCGTAGCGGTACTGGTGTGCGTTCGGGAGCGGCTTCGACTTGAAGAAGTAGCGTCCCGTCGGCGCATCCTTGGTAGGAGCCTGGTTCAGGACGAACGTGCGGCCGTCGCCCTCGAACGTCGCGACGTCGCGGAGCTCGTGCTGCGTGATCGCAAGCAGGAGACGCTCGAACTTGTTGAGCACGTCGCCCGACTGCTCGTCGTACGCCTTCAGGCGATCCTGCACGTGCGGGTCGAGGTGGTCGAAGACCTTGGCCTTGGCGCTGGCCATCTCCTTCGAGATCTCGCCCGCGAACTGATCCTCGAGCTGTTTGAACGCCGCATCGATCTCGCCGGCCGTCTTGCAGCGGGTGAGAATGTCACTGATCCGCTTCTCGAAGTCGAGGCCGTCCTCCACCGCGCCAAGCACCTCGTCGGAGGCACCGAACACGCTCGAGAACAGTTGGAACTTGTTCGTCAGCAACTCCAAGATGCGCTGCTCGGCGACGTTGCCCTTGTTGCTGAAGTTCACGACGACGACGTTGTGCTTCTGGCCGAAGCGGTGCACACGACCGATGCGTTGCTCGACGCGCTGCGGGTTCCACGGGAGGTCGTAGTTGACGAGCATCGAGCAGAACTGCAGGTTGATACCTTCCGCCGCCGCTTCAGTCGCGATCATGATCGTGCCCTGCTCGCGGAAGTAGTCCACGAGCGCCTTGCGGCGATCGACAGCAGGGATGCCCGTGATCAGGTCGCTGTCCTTGTTTGCCGTCAGCCACGCCTGGTAGATCGCCGTCTGCTCCGGCGACGTGTTCGATCCGTTGAAAAGTACGACGCCTTCGCCGCGACCAGCGTCGGCCAGCGTGCGGGCGATGTACTCCTGCGTCTTGGTCGAGTCGGTGAAGATGATCGCCTTCTCTGCGGCGCCCAGCTCACGCAGCCGCTCGAAGCCCATATCGAGGGCCTCGCGCAGCTTGACCGCCTTCTGATTGACGGTGATCGAACGAGCCAGTGCCGCGTACTCGCGGAGTTCATCCACTTCGGCGCGCATGCGCTTGAGTGTCTCGGCATCGAGCTGCGCGCTTGAGGTCTGGGCGGTCGCCTCTTCGGCTTCCTCGACGATCTCCTCCTCGAGTTCGTCACCAGCCTTGAAGTCGGCCAGGAACAGCCCGCCACGGTTGTCGCGGAGCTTGCCCGCGGCCACCTCGTCCGCCAGACGGTTGGCGATGTTCTCCAGCGTGCTCGCCACGGCATACGTCGATGATCCGAGGCGCTTGCGGATGATAAGCGCCGAGAGATGGCGCTGCGATCCCGCGAACGCGAACAGCTCGTCGCGCTGCAGGTAGTCGTTGACCAGGTCGTACAGGCGCACCTCGTCGGGCGACGGGGTGAACTCCACCGTCAGTGGCATGCGCCGCGTAAATTGGATGTACTTGTTCGCATCTTTTCGGAGCGTCCGCTTGGAGATCGATGCAACGCGCTCGACCAGGTCGTCGTCGCCAGTCAGGTCACGATTTTTGATATACCGCTCACGGAAAGCATCGAGCGAGTAAAAGTAGTCCGGGTCGAAGATCGAGACGAGGCCGTAAAGTTCTTCGAGCTTGTTCTGCAGCGGGGTCGCCGTGAGGAGAACCGTCTTGTGCGCGCCACGAGCTACATGCGAGACAGCTTGCGCAACCTTCGCCTTGCCGTTCCAGTAGCTGCGCAGCCGGTGAGCTTCGTCGGCCACCACCAGGTCCCACGACTTCAACAGTGCAGTCTCGTGCCGGAGGACGAACTCGTACGAGCAGATCAGCACCTCAGCCGGACGAGTATCGACCTTGGCGAGCAACGCATCCTTCGACTTCGTGTCAAGGATCGAAGACGAAATCAGGAACTTCTCATAAAGCTCCTGCTGCCACTGCTGACGCAGGCTCGAGGGCGCGATGATCAGAATGCGGCGTTTGCGCTCGGCCCAGTACTGCGAGAGGACGATGCCCGCCTCGATCGTCTTCCCGAGACCAACTTCGTCCGCCAAGATCACGCCCGGCAGGAACGGGGTTTGGAGAGCGAAGAGCGCCGCGTCGATCTGGTGCGGCTTCGGCTCAACCTGCGCATCGAACAGCAGGCCCGCCAGCTTGCCGACGTGATCGTTGGCGTAGCTGCGCTGCAGCTCGTAGGCGAAGTACTTCGACTGGTAGTCGGTGAGGGGAGCCGTCATCGGCGGCCCTTCCGGGTGTGGCAGGGCAGACACATGGAAGCTGCGGCGGCTGGGCGGCCGTCGCAGCGGATCGATCCGGCCGCTTTGCGCTCCATCAGGTCATGCTCCTCCGCGCCAGCGGCGCGATCTTAAGTTGTGCTCATAGTGCCGTGTCTAACGATACCGGGGACCTCCGACACGTCGAGCGTGGCGCGTCCACCCGGGCGTGTTGGGGCTGCCGCAGGCGGGAACCAGACGGCTCAACCGGGACGCTGCGATCTGCCCTCTATTCTCTCATATTTACGCATCTTCGAGAATGAAAGTACTGACACCACCAGCTAGACAATACCCTGATCTGGCCTTCCCCGCAAATCGTGGACAGGTAACTAAGCTGCCTCGGGTGCCTCAGCAGCAGGTTTGTTGAACAGATTCATCTCGAACTCCACCGGCGGTACATACCCCAGCGACGAGTGCAGTCGTCGACGGTTGTAGACCACCTCAATCCACCGGGCGACCGCCTGGCGTGCCTCGGCCCGCGTCGACCACTTCCTCCGGTCATAGAACTCGGTCTTCAACGTCGCCCACCCACTCTGAAGCCGTCGCATTGTCCCGGCACACACCGTTCCGCCCAACCGACTGCAGAAACTCCAGTTCACCGCACACGGTGAACATGTCGTCACTGGTGAACTCGGTACCCCGGTCGGCATGGAACACCATATCGTCGGGAACCTCCCCGCGCAGCGTGTGAGCCATCTTCAAGGCCTTGGCGACCACGAATGTGCCCATGCGGGAGTCCATCGCCCAGCCCAGGATCCGGCGGGAGTGCCCGTCGGTGACCGCTGCGAGGTACACCCAGCCTTCACCGGTGCGAAGATAGGTGATGTCGACAAATCAAGACGCGGTTGAGTCCGCCCCGGTCCCAGCCGCGTTCTATTCGGTCAGGGATCTTGCAGGGGTCCGCGCCGGGGATCGTGGTCACCGGGGTGAACTTCTTCGGACTGATGCCCTCGAGCCTCTGGCGCAGCATCGATTTCGCGACCGTCTTCCGGTCGACGTCGGTACCCTCCCTGGCGAGCTGGGCATGGATCCTGGGGGCTCCATAGACCTCGTCGGTCTCGGCGAAGACCTTGCGGACCTTCACATCGAGTGCGTCACGCTGACGGCGCCGCAGGCCAGGTTCCGTGGCCTGCCGTTTGGATCAGGCGTAGAAACCGGACCGGGACACTCCCAGCAGGCGTGCCATACGCTTGACCTCGTAATTCGCCTTCTCCTGCAGCATCAGTTCATACCGTTCTGCGGTGGTTGCTTGGCAGCGAAGAAGGCTGCCGCTTGTCCCAAAAACTCGTTGTCTTTGTGCAGTTCGGCGACCTGTCTGCGCAGGGCTTTGAGTTCGGCGCGTCCATTCAGGGTCAGTTCCCCGGTCGGTTCGCCGGCCTCGGTGGCTCGTTCGGCGGCGACCCACTTGCCCAGTGAATGGGAACCGACACCCACCTCCCGGGCTTCTTCGTCGATGGTGCGGCCGGTGTCGATGACCAGTCGGGCAGCCTCGTGCTTGTACTCGGGGCTGAAGGTTCTCCGGGGTCGTCTGCCGGCGGTGTGGTCGGTCATAGTGACATCCTCTCGTGCGGGACGGGTCCCGCTAAACAGGGTGCCCACTCAACGAGGGTAGGGCCACTCGATCTGATCGGTGGGGACGAGGTATTTCAACTCATACCGGTTGAACGCGTGCATCGAGCTGGGCTCGCGTAGCCGGTGGCTGAGATCGTTCGAATGAGTCATAAGATCATTGTGGTTCCCCATTATCTCGACCGAATCGGGCAAACGCGGTATTTCACGGAGTTGGACGTACTGCGTTCGCAGTACGTCGCCCTGTCATGGGTGTCCTGGGCGGCACGGTGGATCACACTATTCGGACGCCTGTGTCGAGAATCACGGACGACCAGCGGAAATTGACGTGTCCCTCCACTTGCATCTG
>DXDC01000181.1 GCA_019115685.1 Candidatus Agrococcus pullicola | reverse complement strand
TCCTCGACGACCAGTACGATGCGTTCGTCGAGAAGGTTTCGGCCGCACTTGCCGACGTGAAGGTGGGGGAGCCGGAGGATGGCGAAGCCCTTGTGGGTCCGCTGTCATCGCAGGCAGCCGCCGACAACCTGCGCACGCAGGTCGGAGCGGCCGTCGCGGACGGTGCGCAGGTACTCGCCGGTGATGTCGCTGACTCGGGGGACACCAGGGTTGCCCCAGCACTGCTCGGAGGGATCACGGAAACTATGGCCGCGTACGGGCAGGAGTTGTTCGGGCCGATCGGTCAGGTGTACAGGGCGAAGGACGTGGATGACGCGGTTCGCATCGCGAACGCCACTCCCTACGGTCTCGGATCACGCATCTGGGCTGATGATCTCGAAGTGGCGAGGTCTGTGGCGGCCCGTCTCGACGTGGGCATGGTCTCCATCAACGGTGCTAACGGCGAGGACTACGACATGCCGTTCGGCGGTGTCAAGCGCTCCGGGTTCGGGCGTGAACTTGGACCGCGGGGCATGGAAGAGTTCATGAACAGGAAACTCGTCGTCGAGCCCTAAACGAACAACCTGTTTTCGGGTACCCGGTCGGCCGTTTAATCGCGCTCGGCCGGGTATCCGGCTTCCAGCCAGGCCTTTGTGCCGCCCGGGACGTTCATCGTCACGATGCCGAGCGACTGCTCCAGGTACTCGACGACACGCGCGCTGCGGCCGCCGGAGGCGCAGATGATGGCGGCACCATCCGGAATTTCGGGATACCGGACCGGCACTTCAGCCATCGGTACGTGCTCGGCTCGAGGCACTCTGCCGGCTTGCCACTCATCAAGTTCTCGCACATCGATTACCGGGACGTTCGGATCGGCGTGGAGTTCCTGTACGGTGATTTCGCGCATGACCGCACTTTACCCCCGAATCGCCAGGAGCAGTTCGTCGTGCAGCAGGCCGTTGCTCGCAACAGCGTTGCCGTGCCACGGACCTTCGCTGCCGTCGGCTGCAGTGAAGGTGCCACCCGCCTCCTGCACGATTGGAACGAGCGCAGCCATGTCGTATGGCTGCAGGTCGAACTCGGCGACGGCATCGATCTGTCCCTCCGCAAGCAGCATGTAGCTCCAAGCGTCACCGTAGGAGCGAGCCCGCCAGACCTTTCTCTGCAGCGCTATCAGCTGATCGAGTCTGCCCGCACCGTCCCAACCCTGAATCGCGTTGTAGGAAAAGGCCGCGTGCTCGAGGGTGTCGACTTCGGAGACTCGGATGCGCCTCGGGTTGCCGGGGGCGGTCCAGGCACCTTCGCCCTCGGATGCCCACCAGCGCTGTCCGAACGCCGGCGATGAACACACGCCGACGACGGGCTTCCCATCTACGGCCAGTGCGATCAACGTTGCCCACACGGGCGCACCGCGCATGAAGTGGGCGGTGCCGTCGATGGGATCGATGATCCATTGCCGTGCTCCGCTTCCTTCGGTTCCGAATTCTTCGCCGAGAATGCCGTCTTCCGGTCGCTCCGACTGCAGTCGTTCGCGGAGCGCGAGTTCAACGGCCCTGTCCCCTGCGGTAACGAAGGTTCGATCCGGCTTGGTCCAGGTCTCGAGGCCCTGGCTGCGGAAGTGCTGCATGGAGATCTCGTCAGCGATGTCGGCCAGACGGAGAGCGAGCGATAAATCTTCGGCGTGCATGCTTCCACGCTACAGCTCGGCGATGGAAGTCGTGGATCTCGGCTGTAGTTCGAGCCGACGTCATCCACGGTGGCTGTTCGATTGAATCGTGCAGACGCAGCGGGCAGGGCGTAGCCATTTGCACAGCCCGCTATCGGCTACTTCGTTTACCTTGGGAGTGGGAACCTCCGGGAAAGGATCATCATGGCACGTCGGATATTCGCGCTGGCACTGCTTGCGGGGCTCACAACAGCCTCGCTGGCCGGCTGTGTATTTCTCGGCTCCTCTGACGAAGAATCTGCTGAACCGGCCCCGTCGGAAACCGACCGCACAGAGCCTTCGGAGAGCGACGACACAACGCCGTCCGCCCCGATGCCGACCGAACCGGATCCTGAAGCGGAGGGGCTGGAGGAGTGGCCCCTGTCGATTCCGCAACCGCCGGGCTCGCCGGTTCCGGGCTTTGATACGCCGGCGTTCTACATGGTGTCCGCCGATCGCGATACGTATCTGGCGTATCTTGCGGAAATTCGAGATCTGCGCGACTCCGAAGAGATCCACAGCTCAACACAGGAGACGGACGGGGCGGTGTTCCGAATCGGTGAGTTCGATATGATCATCGTCTTCACCGAGGAGGGCGGCGACAGCTTCATCTCGGTGATGCTTTCTTGATGATGAGGAGTTCCACACCACGGAGGACTAGGGGGAAGCGCCGACTACTGCTCACTGCGGTGTTGGCAGCAGTGACGGTCTCAGCATCGGGTTGCGTTTTCCTGCCTTCCCTAGCGGGAGGGGACGTTCCTCCCACTGAGGCCCCGAGCGAAACGGAGAACGCAGCGGACGACGGAATCGGATCCGACCGCGAAGGGACAACGCCGGCGCCGCGTGGAACAGCTGCGCCCGACCGAGAGCGGGAAGAGAGCAGTGATCCAGAAACGGTGGATGACTGGCCGGAGGAGATTCCGAAGCCTCCCGGGGAGCCATCGCCCTATTCCGATACCGCGGAGTTCTATCTTGTTCCGGCCGACCGCGAGACGTTCGACGCGTATGTGGAGGAGCTGTTGTCGCTTGCCGATGTGGAGGAGCGCGACACGAGCGACTCGAGCTACGACATCGCCTGGCTCTTCATAGGCGACTATGACGTTTTCGTCATGTTCCACGACGATTCGGATCAATTGAGCGTCACGATTACGCCGCGACACTGATCGTGCTCGGTGCATTGAGGGAGTCTCCAGGCTCCGCTCAGACCCGCTCAGTACGCTTTCACTTGAACCACAACGGTAGCGGCAGGATCCCTGCAGCTGCGTGGTAGACGAAAACGGAGACGGCCATGAGATTTGATTTCGGGAGGAACGCCATGCCACGTCGAACCCTTGCAATAGCGTTACTGGCGGGGATGGTGACGGCCTCGCTGTCCGGTTGCGTCTTCCTCCCGAATCTTCTCGGTGACGATAGACCGGACGACTCGGAGATCACCGAGACCGATGACCAGAACGATGACAATACGGATCCGGACGACTCCGACCCCGATTTCCCTGACGTCGATCTTGTACCGACGCCTCCTGACGATGTCGAAGACGACAATCAGACGGACGATAACAACAACGACGACAACAACACCGACATCGGAGAGTGGCCCGACGAGATTCCGAAGCCCTCAGGTACCCCGATCGAGGGTGAGAACAGCACGGATTTCTACCTCGTAGAGGGTGACCGAGACTTCTACGAGGACTACGTAGACGAGCTGCTCGATGTTCCCGGTGCCACCTTGGACTACCAGGACGAGGACGAGCACTTCAGCACGTCAATCACGATCGGAGAATACTGGGTCTTCGTGATGTATCACGACGATTACGACTGGGTGAGTGTCTCGATCTACTGACAGCCGTCGGCGAGGTCAGAGTTCATAGCGCTCTGACCTCGCCTGCACAAGCGTCGCCAGCATGGACTGCATGCTGGCGACGAGATTCACGTCCGCTTCTCCGTTTGCCGCAGCCTCGGCCATGGCGCAATCCGGCGCATCCCCAAGATGGGTGCACCCCCGTGGGCAACGCGTCGCAAGCTCTGCGAGCGCCGGAAACGCTGAAACAACGCTGTCGATGTCAACGTGGCCGAGACCGAATGATCGAACACCGGGTGTATCGATGATCCATCCCGATCCGAGCCGATAGCTCGCTGTCGACGACGAAGTATGACGCCCTCTTCCGGTCACGGCGTTCACGTGGCCGATGGCCCGGTGCGCGTCGGGTACGAGCGCATTCACCAGCGTGGACTTCCCGACCCCCGAGTGACCGATCGCGACGGAGATGTGGCCATCGAGCCGCTCCCGGAGGGGTTCGAGCGGAGGCGCAGCTGATGAGGAGGTGAAAGTCTCGATGTCGAGACCGTCGAAGTGCCCGAGCAGGGGAGCGGGATCGGCGAGATCGATCTTCGTCACGACGAGCAGGGGCGTGATCCCGGCGTCGTAGGCCGCAACCAGGTAGCGATGGATGAGCCTGGGGCGGGGAGGCGGATCGGCGGCGGCCGAGACCATGAGCATCGTGTCGGCATTCGCGACGATTACCCGCTCGAAGTCGTCCGCGTCATCCGCGCTGCGCCGCAGGATCGTCTCCCGTTCCCTGATGCGGACAATACGGGCGAGCGTTCCGGTTTCCCCGCTGGTGTCGCCGACGACGTCTACTCGATCGCCAGCCACGATGGCTTCGTTGCGCAGCTCCCGCGCACGAGTGCATGTGACGGTTC
>DXDC01000180.1 GCA_019115685.1 Candidatus Agrococcus pullicola | reverse complement strand
TATTGCCTCGCGGACGTAGTCCGTCAGTGGCGACACATCGATCGACAGATCATTGAGTTCAGCGTTGACGAGCGGAAGCGCGCCAATGCCGTTGACCACGACACCGACGAGCTGGCCGATTGCTCCGCCAGGCCCGAGCGCATCCGTAATCGGATCCAGGGCCACACCGATAGCCGCGTCGAGCGTGTCGACCAATCCTTCCACCAACGGGCTCTGCAGCGTGAGCTCGAGGTCGCCGATGGCGTACTCGCTCTCTACATCAGGGCCGTCCTTCGAAGCGTACGAGCTCATGGCACCGACGCTCAGCGAGGCCTCGCTCAGCAGCAGCTCAGCAGCGTCAGCGCCGATAAGCTGCGTCAGCAACGCAGTCACGTCGATTTCGGCATTGCCGAATTCGTCGCTTTCATAAGCGTCGAGGTTGATCGCACCTTCATCGGTGATGAGACCGGTCGATGCCGTCGACTCGGTAAGCGATGGCGACGAACTGTAGCTCGAAATCGCGCCCACTTGGCCGAGGTCGAGCAGGCCGACACCGCCGTCAGCCGGTTTGATAAGGGGCAGCGTGATGTTCCCGAGCTCAATCTCGAGAGCACCAAGCAATTCGACGTTTAGCGGGTTCGTTTCCGGGCCCGGGTTGCTGTCGAATTCGGTGAACGTGTAGGCCGCGCCCGCGATATCAATGCCGAGCGCGTCAGTCCACAGCCAGTGGCCGTGGGCCGCCGACTCTGAAGACGGCTGAAGCTCATCGGCATGAGCCGCCGTCATTGACATTGCCGGAGCCAGGCCGAACGCTGCCGCAGTTGCGACAGCAAGCAGCCTGGTACTCCGCTTCTTTTTTGTGCCCGAGGGGGCACGACTATTTTCCATGGGGGTTCCTTTGGCATCTGGGACAATACCTTGGCGCTTGTCTACAAACACAGCGGCTCACACGTGCCGAGCCGCTGTGAATTGCAGAACAAGACATCAGTATCGTATCGCATTTCTCGCCTCCGAAACAGTTGAATTATGTCTCAGACAGGTTACGATTTCGAAGACTATGCCCGCGAAATCGGGCATTTTGTGCCGAGCCGATGTTTGCAATCCGCATTCGGAATATCACGGATGCCCGTTCGTGCATCAACTGCGGGCCTAACCACGGTGCGCGGCCGACAGCAATACAATTGTGGAGTCTCCACAAAGTTCCACCGAGCGCTTTTTGCCATAGGAAGAGGTTCGATGACCGACGCCATCGTCGTTGGCTCCGGCCCGAACGGCCTCGCAGCCGCCGTCACGCTGGCTCGTGCGGGGCTCGATGTCACGGTCTTCGAGGCGCAAGATTCCCCGGGCGGCAGTGCCCGCACCTTTGACGATCCCGCGACCGACACTCGGCACGACTGGGGCTCCGCAGTGCACCCGATGGCTTTCGCTTCGCCTTTCTTCACGGCGTTCGACCTGAGTGCTCGTGTGTCGTTCGTGACTCCTGAGGCTTCGTATGCGCATCCTCTCGAAGGCGGCCGCGCGGGCATAGCGTGGCAGGATCTCGATCGCACCGCGAGCGAACTCGGTAACGATGAACGAGCGTGGCGTCGCCTACTCTCCCCCCTCGTCGAACGAGCGGCTCAGGTCGCCGAATTCGCGCTGTCCCCCATGGTGCCCCTGCCGAGTCATCCGCTCTTAGCGGCAGGCTATGGTCTACGCGCACTCGAGCAGGGCAGCTTCCTCGGAAAAGTGCGCTTCAAGGGTGACGTTGCTCCTGCCATGCTCGCGGGCGTTTATGCCCACACGATCGGCTCCCTCCCATCGCTTACGCCCGCTGCCGCCGGGCTCATGCTCGCAACGACAGCGCACACTGCCGGCTGGCCCATCCCTGTCGGCGGCAGTCAGAGCATCGTCTCGGCACTCGTCGACGACCTCCTGGC
This sequence comes from Candidatus Agrococcus pullicola, assembly GCA_019115685.1. GTDB lineage: Bacteria > Actinomycetota > Actinomycetes > Actinomycetales > Microbacteriaceae > Agrococcus > Agrococcus pullicola. Next base: position 3,758 of record DXDC01000180.1, on the reverse strand, counting down.
ATACGGCGGGAAGATCGAGACCGGCGCCCCGGTGCGGTCGCTCGATGAACTTCCTCCCGCACGCGCTGTTCTTTTCGATACGTCGGCCGCGACGCTTGCCCGAATCGGCGGCGATCGCCTGCACCCTCGCTACCGGCGTGCGCTCACCCGTCTGCGCAACGGCAATGCGGCATCCAAGGTCGATTTCGTGCTGTCCGAGCCCGTGCCCTGGGCCAATGCCGACGTCGCGAGCGCCGGCACCTTCCATATCGGTGGCGACAGGCGAGAGGTCGCACTGGCGGAACACCAGGTTGCAGCCGGCCAGCATGCAGAACGGCCGTACGTGCTGGCTTCGCAGCCGAGCCTGTTCGACAGCACGCGAGCGCCGGAGGGCCTCCACACCCTCTGGTCGTACGCCCATGTGCCCGCCGGGTCGACTCGCGACATGACCGAGAGCGTCATCGAGCAGATCGAGCGTTTCGCACCCGGATTTCGAGACACGATCGTTGCAAGCACCGCAACGACCGCTGTCGACCTGGAGCGCGGAAACGCGAACCTCACGGGCGGGGACATCGCCGCCGGCGCGATAACGCTGCGGCAGCTGCTCGCTCGGCCGGTGCTGTCGCGCAAGCCGTGGAAGGCGGGAGCCGGGTTGTTTCTCTGCTCGGCGGCGGCAGTGCCTGGCCCGGGCGTGCACGGCATGGGCGGATTCCATGCCGCGAAGTTGGCTCTGCGAGAGGTTTTCGGCCTCGACGTTCGTTCGCTCGAGCCGAAGTAGCCCCGACCCGGACCGTTGACTCGATATTCCCGTTATGGGAATATGCCGGTATGAAGAACCAGCTGTCGTCAACGAGCTTCTGGATTCTCAGCGCGCTCGCCTCCGGTCGTATGCACGGCTACGCCATCTTGCGCGACGTCGAGCGCTCCACAGAAGGCGACGTCACGTTACGCGTCACGACGCTCTATGCAGCGCTCGAGCGGCTGGAGGCCGACGACCTCATCCGGCAGGACGGCGAACAGGTCGTCGACGGCCGAGCGAGACGGTACTTCGTGCTCACGGATTCGGGGCGGTTACGGCTCCAGGAGTCCGCAGACAGGATGCAGCGAGCCGCCGACCACGCCCGCTCGCGCATCCGCCCGCAAGCCCCGCATCTCGCCCCACCGAAGGCCGCGGAAGCATGAGCCTGCACGAACGCTATCGACGGTTGCTGCGGTGGTATCCGCGCGAGTGGCGACAGCGCAATGAACGCATCGTGCTCGACACGTTCGCAGAACGCGCCGAGGATCTCGGGCTGCACCGCCCGTTACTCGGCGACGTCGTGTCGATCGCGAGCCACGGGCTTGCTGCGCGGGCGAGTTTTCGCACTGCCTGTACGATCGCGGCCACGGCAATCGTGCTGTTGGCGTTGCCGCACCTGCTCGCACCGCTCTGGCCAGAGCCAATGCCCGCGATTCTCGAGCACATCCTGTTGGGCGTCGCTGTTCCGCTGGTCGTGCTGGCAGCTGTCGTCACAACGCTCAGTCACGGTTTCATCACTGCGGGAAGAGCCTGCACTGTGCTGCTCATCGGCATCGCGTTCTCATTGCTGCTGCGCGTCACGGCCAGCTTCATCGTCGCAACCGACCAGCAGTGGCTGTTCTCACTCATCGACGAGAGCGGCATCCAGTCGTCGCTGCTACTGACCGCCGGTGGCTGGATGCTCGGCTCGACGCTGGTCGGTTGTCTACTCGTGCCCGCTTTCTCGGCGAAGCTCGGTCGTACAGCGGGCACGGCGTTCGGCGTCGCACTCAGCATTATCGCCGGCACCGTGTTTCCGTACTTGACGCGTGGCCGGCCGCTCGCGATTGCCGCCCTCATCGTGTTCCTCGTGGCCGTGCTGAGCGCTCCCGCACTGGCTCAGACCCACAAATCGGAGCGCGAGCGCCCGCGACGTACCCCGAGTGTCGTTATTTTCGTCAGCGCGTGCTTGATCTGTGCCGGCGTCGCGATTGCTCCGTTTCTCGGGCTCGGGTCGCCCGAGAACCCTGACGGGGGTCCGGCGATGGAGGTAGCCATGACGATCTGCTCTGCGATCATGGCCGGTGTAGTCGGTCGGGTGCTCCTGTTAGACGGTCACCGCGCGGGAGCCGCAGGCTTGGCAATACTGATCCTCATCTGTGGGATTCACCTCGGAGTCACGCTGTTCGCCGAGCCGACTGCTCCTGGACTGCTCGACACCGCGACAGTCGTGCTTGTCTCGATCGGGATGGCACTTGCCGCCATAGCCGTCTTCGCGCGCTTCGGTTGGCCACTGCCGATTTGGATGGTTGCTCCCCTAGCGCTGGCCGCATTCTCGATCGGCGCGAGCGGCGTGATCGCTCAGGGGCTTCCGTCCACGGCGTTCATCTGGTCGGTGATATTTTTGCAGTACCTCCGGCCGGAGTGGCAGCTCGGGCGCGGACCTGTCCCCGGCGGAGCGGTGCCGAACCCCTTGGCCGCAGAGCGCGCATCCTGACACCACCCCAACGCAACCGCCCGCCGTCTTTCCCCACCGGGACGTCGATTACCCGGTCACTGGGCGACGACACCTCGTGAGAGCGCTTTCCCATCGCCAGGCAACCGAGGTTGACGATCGAAATGGAGGATCGGAAGGTTCCGGAGACCCTACGGGGCTCAGCGAGGGTCAGCGAGGGTCAGCCAGCTTGACGATCCCGCACTGCCGCGACGAGCGCATCGAAAAGCGGATGACCGTCCTCGATGCCGCTCACGTGCGTCACGAACGCCTCAGCAGACAGCTCACGCAGATTCTCCTGCAGTTCGATCGCCTGCTCGTCGTCCGCCGCGTCGAAGTCGAGCGCCGCTCGATATGCGGCCACCAATGCAGGTGTCGACTCCCCTGCTTCCGCAAGGGCAGCCGCAGGGCGCACGAACCGATCCTCGCGCCCGAGTTTGCGCAACGGCTGACGACCGATGCGCACACAGGTATCCGGCAGCGCCGGATTCTCGAACCGCTGCAGAGCACGCGCAACATACAGGGCGTGACCGTCGGGGTCGACGCCGAACTTCGCGACGACCAACCGACTCGTCTCCGCGAGCGCACCTTCAACCGCCTGCCGGATCTCGGGTACGGCCAGCGCCTCCGCGATCGTCTCGACACCCGCCCGGTATCCGAAGTACGCGGTCGTCGCGTGCCCCGTATTCACCGTGAACAGCTTGCGCTCGATGTACGGCTGCAGGTCGTCGACGAAGTGCGCGTCGGGGATGCTCGGCTCGGCCCCCGCGAACGGAGCGCGGTCGATCGCCCACTCGAAGAAGTCCTCGACAACGACATCGATGCCGCTGTCGTCTTGGCCTGGCACGATGCGGTCGACGGCGGTGTTGGCAAACACTGCGCGGTCCAGCGCCGTGTCGCCGCCATCGGCGGCAACGAGGTCGCGCAGAGTGTCCGACGCCCCGATCGCATTCTCCACGGCCATGACGGTCAAGGGCGCGGGAGCATCCCGCAGCTGCAATCCGGCACGGATGACCGGCGCGATGAACCGCATCGCGTTCGGGCCGACAGCGCACGTCACGATGTCAGCGCTCGCAACCGCGGCAACCGCGGCGTCCGGGTCCGATGCGGAGTTGATCGCATCGAACCCGGTCACCCTCTGTTCGGCAGGATGCTCGCCCACCTCGCGCACCGTGTAGCTCTCGGCTGCATTGATCGCATCGATCAGCGCTACATTGACGTCCACGAACGTGAGTCGGTATCCGGCACGGTGCAGGATCAACCCGACGAATCCGCGGCCGATGTTCC
>DXDC01000179.1 GCA_019115685.1 Candidatus Agrococcus pullicola | reverse complement strand
CATCGCGGCGTGATGCGCCTGCGCGATCAGCGCTTGTGTGCCCGCCTCGGCCACGCCCCAGATCGCGCTGACGGACTTGGGCGGTGAGAACGTGAGGTCAAACCCTGCAACGGCGGTCCGTGGCTTCTTCGCAACCTCTTCCTCACGGATGCGCTGCGCCGTCTCTGCACGTGCATCGCCTCGCAAGTCGGGGTCGAGTCGTGCAATGCGGGCCGCAATCCGCTCGCGTGGGGGTTGCAGCGAGGGGAACCTCTTGCCGAGCTTCTCGCCGGTGACCGGGTGGATGCCGTCACCGAGCAGTCGGGCCAAGTGTTCCTCAGTCACCGTGTCGCCCTCGGTCAACGCCGGGCTGCGCCCGTCATCGAGGCTCATCAGGCCGGTGCCGACCCACGTTCCGGGAGGGTTCCCGGTTTCGGTGTAATACCGGGTCAGCGGGCTGCTGATCTCGCGGTCGCCGTCACCGACGACGACCGATTTCAACAGGTACTCGTAGCCTCTGCCGGACGACATGACCCGGATGGTCATCACCACGACGGTCCCTCCCCGAGACCGCCATGGGAGGGGCGATCTCGGGGGTCAGGTGCGCGCGCAGCGCGCGGCCCGCACTCTTAGTGCCAGACGTGTGGAGGGATCATAGTAGGTCGCAACGCAAGGGCGCGCGGAACACCATCGGGTAGGATTGGCGCCATGTCAGGTGCTTCTGCTGCGGCTGCTGCCGCTGTGACGGAGACGCTCCGCTAGCGGCGGAACGTCTCCTCACTTTATCTAGTTCACGTTCCGTCGCTTGATCGTCGGTTCGGCGCGACATGTCTGGTCGCCCGATTCTTCATTCGAGCAACGGAGTTTTCTGTGTCTTTCAGCACCTCTTCATCGCAGCCTGCGCAAGTGTCGCCCGCGCGTTCCTGGGCAGTCCTCGTGTGTCTGTCCATCCTGCAATTCCTCATCGCCGTCGACGTCACCGTGGTCAACGTAGCGCTGCCATCCATCGGAAACGATCTTGGCGTTGATCCGCGCGGCCTTACTTGGGTCGTCGTCGGATACACCATCACAGGCGGTGGTTTGTTGATGCTCGGCGGCCGACTGGGGGACGTCTTCGGCCGCCGCCACCTTCTCCTCATCGGCACCGCGATCTTCGGAGCAGCCTCGCTGATGGCGGGCCTCGCGGAAACATTTCCGCTACTCGTCGGGGCAAGGCTGCTCCAGGGTGCAGGCGAAGCCCTAGCCCTGCCCGCTGCGATGGCGACCATCGTCCTGTTGTTTCCGGAAGGGCGGGCGCGCACCCGCGCCCTGAGCGTGTGGGCGGCGGTTGCGAGCTGCGGTCTCGTACTGGGGTTCGTGCTCTCGGGAATCATCACCGAGTATCTCGGGTGGCGATGGATCTTCCTCATCGGCGTTCCATTCATCCTGTTCGTGTTGATCACTACTGTCGCGCTGCTACCTCGAGACCGAACACGGGAACGCACACCGTTGGACATCCTCGGATCGATTCTGCTGACAAGCGCACCGCTGCTGTTCGCTTTCGGAGTGGTGGAGGCCGGGGACAGCACTGGGGATGTGCCATGGTCATCAGTTGCTGCCCTGCTGGGAGCGATAGCCGCCGCTGTATTGTTCGTCAAGGTGGAACGCCGAGCCGCAAACCCGCTGGTTCCGCTGATCTTCTTCCGCAATCGGACACGAGTGCGCGCAAATCTTGCGACTGCATTGTTGAGCGCGGCGCTATCAACGTCCTTCCTGCTGTTCACGTTCTATCTACAGGATGAACTCGGTCTCTCTCCGCTGGAGGCCGGGTTGCTGCTCCTGCCGCTTGCGGTGGCGCTCATCGTCGCCGTGACCGTCGTGCCCCGCCTCTTGGGGCGCTGGGGAGCGCGTTCTTGCATCGTCGTGGGACTGAGTTCCGCAGGGGCAGGCATGATCGTGATCGCGACAGCCGCACAGCTCGAAGCCCCCGCTTGGCTGCTAACCCCAGCGATGCTCTTCATCGCCGCAGGTATGGGGTTCGGGCTCGTTGGGTTGCAGTACGCGGCCGTTACCGAAGTCACCGACGACGATGCCGGAGTCGCATCCGGCGTACAGCGAGCCGCCGACCAGCTCGGTGGATCCGCAGGTGTCACGGTCTATGTGGGCCTGGGCTTCGCATCGGTCCTGCACGGGGTATCACCGTACGTGCTGAGTAGCGGCCTAGCGATCATTGGTCTCTGCCTTGCAGCCGTCGTTGTCCAACGAATCGTAATCCGTGGCGAAGGAACATTAGATGAGGACATAAGCGTGCGGTCGTAACCCGATCCAGAGATGCCCGATGAGGTGCCTCGTGGCGCTGCACGGTGACTCGTCAGTCAGCCCCGACCGGTGGTCGCGGGGCGCGCCCTTTGTTGCGCGCACCGCGACCATTCGCCGACCTCTTGGCCCTGTGGCGTATGACTACGTTAAGGTAATCGTCGTGCGCGACGGGTCTGCGTTCTTGTTCAGCGAGTTTGGACAGCAGATCGTGAAACCCGGTGATGTGATCTTGCTTGGTGCGAACGTCTTGGCAGGATCGGAACCAGAGGGCCATATCACGGTCACTACGATCTATCTCGACACCGACTACATGCTCGACCAGGTGCGCTGGCAGTATGCTGCGTACCTCGAAGATCGACTCGACGCGCAAGAGTTCGCCGAAGCGATCTATACCGAACCTGCGCAGATCCTCCGATTGGGTGAGGGGCGAGCTGGGTTGCTGATGCCGTGGCTGGATGAATTGGTCGCGCTCAGCGTCGAAGGGGACTTCGTGCGCCACTACCTGCGCATCCAAGCATTGTGGTTCCAGATCGCCTACGTTATCGCCCCGTTCATCAAGGTCTCGCCAGTGCGCATCTCACCTTCTCAACGCGCGCACGTCCGACCCACACTCCCGAGGAATCGCCGCTTCGCCCCTCTTCGAGCAGATGTACGTCGAGCCGTCACTTTACTCAGGGACAACCCAGCTCGACGCTGGACGCTGGAAAACCTTGCGGCAGAGGTACATCTATCCCCTTCGCGGTTGAGCAACGTCTTCGTGGAGGCATACGGTAAGACGCCTCTGGCGTTCTTGACAATGATCCGTGCCGAGCAGCTGGCAGAATATCTGCGGGAGACAGACCTTACGGTTACCGCCGCGATGCAACGCGTCGGCTGGAACTCCCGCAGTCACGCCTCTCGACTCTTCCGAGAGTACGTGGGGCTGACGCCTGGAGAGTACCGTCGGCTCCGCTCCCGAGCCGCCTGACGATATGAGCCGGATCTAACAACTCTGAGCCGGTTCTTCCAGACCATCAGGCTCTTGCTCCACCTCGCCCTGAATCGCTGATAGTCCAGTACAGACTCGTCGGGTTCCTCGGTGAAACTCTACGGTCACTGCTTCGTTTACTGCCCGTCTTGCCTTCCTGATCCCCCCGACGTACCTCACGGTCGTACGGCTGCTCGCTGATGAGTGGCCTCGGGCGGAAGGAGGTCAGACGATGGCTGAGGTACGCGACGCTGATGCGGCGCTGGAGGCGATTTCGCGCCGAGCGTCGGCGGTCGCCGTGATGTTCTCCAGGCTCGGCGAAGGCGTGCCACTGCCTCTCGCCGCGCGCGAGCTGGCACGGCTCGGTGTGCCGGTGTTCCCGTGCGTGCCGGGCGGGAAACGTCCGATAACCACCCGTGGCTTCCACGAGGCGACCTGCGACGCCGCTCAGGTGGTGTCGTGGTGGCGGCAGCGACCGACTGCGAACCTTGCTATCCCGACCGGTGCGGCCTCGGGTGTGGTTGTGGTCGATGTCGACGTACATAAGGTCAACGGGTACGCCGCTCTCGAACGTGCGGCGCGCTCGGAGGTGCTGCCCGAACCGTTGGCAGTGGTGATGACGCCGACTGGCGGCAGGCATCTGTACTTCCCCGCAGTTGCGGAGCATGAGCAGCGGTCGTGGCAGGCAGGCCGGGCGGGTATCGACTTTCGGGGCGACGGCGGCTACATCATCGTGCCGCCCTCGCAGCGCATGGTCGACGGCCACCCGGCTTCGTACCAAGTCGAGGGCGTCACCGGTGGATTGGTTGTGCCGTTGGCGGCGCAGCGGTTGCGCGACTTCCTCGATCCGCGCCCGAAGTACACCACTGCCCCCGCGCCGCCGGGCGGTTGGCCTCTGGACGTTGCTCGGCTTGCCTCGCAGGTGGCGAACGGACCCGAGGGCGAACGCAACCTCGGACTGTTCAAAGCCGCATGCCGCATGGCCGAGCACGGTCACTCACCCAGCGAAGCACTCGAAGCGCTCGGCCCGGCCGCGAGCCAGTCAGGGCTGGGCGAGAACGAGATCACCCGGACGGTCGGTTCGGCGTATCGCCACGTCAGCACCTACGGGCCGCGTCATCGCGCCCCGGTACGCCAGACGGATGCGATACCTGTGCGCCACGAGACGGTGGCGGCTCCGGCGAGTGGTCGGGGGTTGTGATGAGCACGCGACGTCCGGCCTGGGGTTGGGCGGTGGTGACTGCTGCGACCGGCACGGTCTTGATCGGCATTGGTGCGTTCTGGCTCTCGTTCATGGCGCTGGCTGACCTCGCTGCCCGGTCGGGTATCGCTTCGGGGCAGGCGTGGATCTGGCCGCTGCTGGTCGACGGGCTGATCGTGGTCTCGACGATCGCGGTCGTCGCACTCGATGGTCGCCGGGGTGCCTGGTATCCGTGGGCGCTGCTGTTCTGCGGTGCGCTCGTGTCTGTGGCCGCGAACGCGCTGCACGCGGTCGTTGCTGCCGATGTCAGCGTGCCGGCCATGCTCGCCGCGACGGTCGCGGCGGTGCCGCCACTGGTGCTATTGGCCAGCACGCACCTCACCGTCGTCCTCACCCGCTCGACCACCGCGCAACCGAGCAGCACGGCTCAGGTACTCGGCGATCTAGCAGCCGTAGCCGAGGCAGACCCAGCACCCGAGTCCGAAGCCGAAGCCGAACAAGTCACCGAGCCGGAGGCCGAGCTGGTGATCGGTCGGCGTGAGCGCGCCATGCAGCTTCGAGAAGCCGGATGGTCGAACAAGGCGATCGCCGACGAGTTGCAAGTGCATCCCTCGACCGTGGGCCGTTGGTTCGCCCCGCCAGTCGAAGAACCGGAAACCACCACAGGAATGGAGACAACACCATGAGTATCGACCCGCGAGAGCAGGCACGAGCGGACGAGGAAGTGCGCGTCGAGGAGGTGCCCGAACCGGACATGCTGGAAGACCGCCGCGAAGTGCGGCAGGTGCCCGAGGCGGTCGCCGCTGCCGACGCCACCAAACGGAAGAACACCACGGTCGAAACCGCCGCGACTGACGAGATCACGGATGGAGCTGAGGCGGCAACGGTCGAGCGGAAGTTCGAGGATCACCGGGCGCGCGGTGTCGAGTGGGTGCGGCCCACCGATCTGATCGCCCGCAATACTGCGTCATTGGCCGGGCGGGGCATCGACATGGAGGTCGAGATGTCGCGCAAGGCCCGCGCGCCGTTGGTGGACGGGCTGA
>DXDC01000178.1 GCA_019115685.1 Candidatus Agrococcus pullicola | reverse complement strand
TCGGGGACTTCTCGGCGTTCTTGATGCGCTGCTCGACGGTCGTCGTTGAGAAGCCGATCTTGTGCAGGTCAGGAAGGCCTGAAATCGCGGGGTCGTCGCTCAGCGACTGAAGCACGTAGATGTGCCCGCTCTCGACATCCGCGTCGAGCACCTCGCTCGCGTCAACGCCAGTCCGCGCAAGCACCTGTCCGTGCTGCTCGTAAAGCCGCGTCATCAGACTCTGCTTGTACATCCTCGACTCGGTGCCGTTCTCGAAGACGACGCGCAGGCGCTGCTTCTGCTTCGGCTTGCCGCCGACGACAAGGTCGACGTCCTCACCTACTTCGGCAACGAAGCACAGCACGCCGCCGAGGACGAAGAATGCGCCTTCGCGGATCATGTGGAGCCCGGTGAACGTGGCGAGCTGGAGGGTGCCCTCGGCGAGCTCAGCGTGCTTGGCCTTGAACAGGTGCTCGAACTGTTCGAAGTCTTCGGCCTTGACGCGCTTCGCGACCGAATCAGGGGACTCGGGCTTGCGCGTGGCGGGGAGCTCCGAGACATCGAGGACGCCGCTGTCATCGCCGAGCAGGTCGTCAATGGCGTCGCCTTCAAGCAGATCGTCAAGAGATCCCGGAGGTTCAGGCGCATCGAGCAGCCCGAACTCGTCGAGGTGCTTGAGCGCTTCGATCTTCTCGTCGTTCGCAAGGATGCCGTCGAGGCGCGCCCCGAGCTTCCGCTCGGCGATCTCGCGCGTCGTCGAGCTCGGCACCCGCTCGTGCTCACGTCGGAACTCGACGATCTCGAGGAAGGCGCGCTCAAGCCGGTCGGACGAGGTGACCTTCTTCGGCTTCTGCGGCGCGTCGAGGAGGCCGTCGACATCTCCAGCGAGGATGTCGTCGAGGCTCTGCGGAACGTTTTCCTGTACCGGTTCACTCATCGACATTCACCATCGCATTCGCTCGCTTCTCCGCTTCCCGCTTCTGCTTCAACCGCTGCAAGAACAGCAGTGCATAGGCGTAGCGCTTCTCGGTCGGGTCTTCAGCACGCGGATCGGGACGACGGCCACCGTTCACCCTGACCCAGTTCTGAATCTTTGGCCAGAGCGCAACGGCTTCCTCCTCGCTGAACTCGATGCGTGTCGCAGCGATCGAGTCCTGGATGATCCGGAGCACCGACGGCGTGACCGACTTGGACATGACCTCGAATGCGCGCTGGAACGGGTTCACCGAGTCGATGAGGTTGATGTGGAGCTCGTCGATGTTGACGAACTTCTCGGCCATCTTGATGAACCTCTTGTCGCCGACCTCGCGCACCTCGCCGTTCTTGATCACCGAGTCGACAACGACCTGCTGGCGAACCTCCTCGACCTGGGCCTCGGAGAGGTCCGGGTACTTCTCGCGGATGATCTTCGGAATCAGCACCTGGTTCGTTGTCTCGGCGTCCACGGAGCCAGCAGCAGCTCTGGCGAACGTGTCGTCCTGCAGGATCGTCGCCTTCAGATCGTTCAGGTCGGTCTCGACAATCTGCTTCACGCGATCGGTCGACGGCTCCTTGAAGCCCTTGATCTTGAGCTCGCCGGGAGTCTTCGAGTCGTCCGCCTCGAACTTCTTCGTCTTGAACGTGAAGTTCTGCGCGAGGACCTGCTCCATGAGCAGGGAGGCGGTGATCGCCTTGAGCATGTTGTTCACGGAAACCTTCACCTCGCCCTGGGTCGCGTCGGGCTCGGCGATGAGGTTCGTGAACTGGGCGTGGGACTTCCCGGGGCTGTCGCGGGTCACGCGTCCGATGATCTGGATGACCTCGGTGAGCGAGGCCCGGTAGCCGACGGTCAGTGCGTGCTCGGCGAAGGGCCAGTCGAAGCCTTCCTTGGCCATGCCCAGAGCGATGATGATGTCGACGGCGTCGCGGTCCTTCGAAGCCGTGTGGGACAGGAAATGGAGGGTGTCTCCACGCTTCTTCTGATCCGTGTCGTCGACGAGGTCCGCCACGCGCACGATGGTCCCGGTGTCCTGGCGGCGCACGCTGATGATGCCGGTGTCCGGGTCCGTCGATTCGACGTGGCCGATGACGTCGATGATGCGCCCGACCTCCTCGAGCTTGTCCTTCGTCGACTCGCCGGAGTTCACGCTCGGGATGTGCACGATGGTCTTCTTGTCGAGGTCGAGGACCTCACCGATCGCATCGGTGTACCGCCCTTGGTAGAAGTGGTGCCCGATACCCAGAGAGCGCAGGTGCTCATAGCCGTTGAGCTGGTCGTAGTAGTTGAAGGTGACCGGCGTGAACTTCGCCTCGTCCTCGGCAGTGAGCACGGGGACCGAGTCGCCGCGGAAGTACGAGCCCGTCATCGCGACGATGTGCACGTCGGATCCATTCATCACGTCGCGCAGGAGCGCCCCGAGGCGGCTGGACTCCGTGTCGGCGGAGACGTGGTGGAACTCGTCGATCGCGAGGACCGTGCCGTCGAAGGCGTCGGGGGCGAGTTTCTCGAACGCGAAGCGCAACGTGGCGTGGGTGCACACAAGTGTCGCGTCAGGCCCTTCGAGGAACTTGATGAACGCATCGACCTTGCCAGCCGAGGAGCCAGCGTCGCAGAGGTTGTGCTCCGGTTTGATCTCCCAGTCGGCGAAGAAGCCGAACTTCGTGAGGTTCGTCGAGGCGAACGATGCCCCGATCGAGCGCTCCGGTACGGCGACGATGACCTTCTCGCGACCCTGGTTGTAGAGCTTGTCCAGGCCCACGAACATGAGCGCACGCGACTTACCGGACGCCGGCGGTGCCTTGACGAGCAGATGCTGGGCGTCGCGCTTGGCGAACACTCGCTGCTGCATCTCGCGCATGCCCAGGGCATCAGTGTTCACGGACGCCTTCGTCTGGGCATAGGTGACGTCGACGATGTTGACGGGCTTCTTATGCGCGTTCACTTGGCCGCCTTTCGGGACTTCTTCGCCGGAGCCTTCGCTGCTTCCTCGGCAGTCATACGTTCGTACAACGCGAACAGGTCAGAGAGACGCTGTTCGTGGGACTCGTACGGCTTCTTGGAGTAAATCGAGTCGACCAGCGCATCGACCTCAGCGTGAGCCTCCCGAAGGTCGCCAGGCATCTTGTCCGGGTCGTAGAGCTCAGCGAGCGTCTTCTCACAGTGGTACTCCCGCACATCAAGCACGCGGAGCGCCGCCTCAGTGAGCTGTTCCTTGATGGCTTCAGTGAGAGGCGGGACCGGGAAATTGTAGTAAACGATTGAATTAGAGTACCGAATGCGAGTCTCGAGTTGGCCGCCCACAGCTCTGGTCCAGACCATATGCATAGATGATGTCAGGAGCGCAAATGCCCATGGCTCAGCGTCGTAAACGGCGAACGCCAGATTGGAGATTACCGTATCTTTTCCGAGGTAACCGATCGGTATGTACTCCCTGCGCTCCGAAGACGCGCTTGGCACGATGATTGATTCGGTCGGTTGATAGCTAATCTGGACGAAGCGGTGTGGCCTATCAGCAAATGCCGCCGTACTATCCGCATCGCTCTGCGCGCGCTCCTCTGAGACTCGGGCAAGCCGCGCCGCAATGTCGGGCACCGCGCTCGCTTCAAGCGCCTCCTCGTCTTCAATCCAGAGGCAGTACCTGTCCACACCGTCAATGTGCTCAGAAGTTCCGATGTATGACTTAAGGAATCGTTCAACCCTTACGTCGTTCGCGGTCATACGCAGACGCTCGTCGCGAGTAACGACTAACCCTTTAGCGCGAGGCATAGACCCAAAAACCATGCCTGGCAGCCCCGCTCCGAGCGGAGACTTGCGACGACCGATGAAAATATTCGAACCTTCAGTGAGGTAGCCGTTGATATTGGCCACCTCCAGACGAAGCCCATCGGTATAAATGTACTTCGGTCCGGAGCGGACGTTGCGCAAACTAATCACTGCAACCGTAACCCCGGCATTTCGTTTTGCGCTGTTCTCCCATTTAAAGGACGTATACGCATAGCCAACCTCAAGCCCCATATCAAAAACTCGAGGGAACATCAGCCCAACATGCTCTCCCTGCGCTACCGAATTGGTGGTAACGAAAGCTAGTTCAGCGCGAGTTCCCGCAATATAGTCCGCACCTTTTGTGAACCAAAGGGAAATATAATCAAGATTCTTTGAGTACGGGCGACCGTTAAAGACGTAGGGGAAGTCAGCCTTCATTGCTTTTGTTTGAGTTTTCGCGCCTTTGTATGGCGGGTTTCCAACCAGATAGATCTCACCCACCCCATCATTCGAGCAGACGCCATTCCAGTCGACGCGCGCAGCGTTACCTGCGTGGATCTGTCCAGATTCCTTAAGCGGAATCAGGGGGATCGAGACTCCGAACTTGTCCTTAAACTCCGCATTCATCTGGTGTTTCGCGATCCACAGGGACAGGACCGCGACCTCGACGGCGAAGTCATCGATCTCAATGCCGTAGAAATTCTCGATGTTGATCCGCGACTCCGAGAAGAGGACACTGTGCTTGGCGTCGAGATCGGCTAGTCGCTCGAGGATGGCGTGCTCGAGCTTGCGCAGCTCCTTGTACGCGATGACGAGGAAGTTCCCAGAGCCACAGGCAGGATCGAAGACCTTGATCGCGCTGATGCGTTCGAGGAGTGCCTCGAGCTTTTTGACCGAATCGCGCGCTGCGTTGAACTGGTCCTTCAATGCGTCGAGGAACAACGGCTCGATCGTCTTGAGGATGTTGGGGACGGACGTGTAGTGCTGACCGAGGTCACTGCGGGTGCCGGGCGTGACGATAGCCTGGAACATCGAGCCGAAGATGTCGGGGTTGATCTCGCGCCAGATGAGCTTGCCGGCGTTGATGAGCTCTTGCCGGGCCTTCTTCGTGAACCTCGGGACGACGTGGTCCGGCGACATTGTGAAGAGCCGGCCGTTGACGTAGGGAAACGCCGCGAGATGATGGGGCTTGTCCGCCGCCTGGGCCGTGTCGAGCGCTGTGAACAGGTCGGTGAGGAACTCTGCCGTGTCCGATCCGTCGTCGAGAGTGTGGGACCCGACCGCGTTCGTGAACTGATTCTCGGCGAAGATGCCGGTGTCCTCGGCGAAGTAGCAGAACAGCAGGCGTGTGAAGAACAGGTTCAGGGCGTGGCGTCCATGCGGCTGTTCGAGGAGGTCGGGGTTCGCGTTCACGAGCTCGTCGAAGAGCTTGCCCATGCGCTCAGCGGCCTTCACATCGGCGTGCGCCTCGGCAACGTACTGCGCCTTCTCCATCCCGGCCCAGGGGAGGAAGAACGTGAAGTGCTGGTCGATCTCGCGGATGGGGAACCCGATGGTCTCATCGGTCTTGGTGTCGTACGCGACCAGTTCAACGTAGTCCGTGACGATGACGAACCGCGTGCTGAACCGCACCACAT
>DXDC01000177.1 GCA_019115685.1 Candidatus Agrococcus pullicola | reverse complement strand
AGAGCTCTTCGAACGACTGCTCTGCAGCACGAGCCAACTCGTACCTGGCCAAGGCGCGCGAGGCGTCCTCCCTCGGCATCCCGCGACGGTGGTCATCGCCGCGATGCAGAATCTCGAGCAGCGTCCGCCCCGTAAGGTCAGGGCGGCCGTGGGTCTGCGCGAACCAGCCGGGCCGAACGCGAGCGCCAAGACGGCCCGTGCCCGTGTGCTCCACTGGCTCTACCGGGAGGTCGCCGACGGGCTCGTGCTCGATCTCGGGATGCGTACCCCCTCCCGCCAGGAGCCTGAGGAAGTGCGACTTGCCGGAGCCGTTCGATCCGAGCACCGCGACTCGGTCGCCGTACCAGACCTCGAGATCGAAGGGTTGCATCAGCCCGGTCAGCTCCAGCGACTCGCACACGAGCGCCCGTTTGCCGGTGCGACCTCCCTCGAGGCGCATCGCGAACTGCTGCTCGCGCGGTTGCTCTTCGGGAGGGCCGGCTGCCTCGAACCTCGCAAGCCTGGTCTGCGCCGCTCGATACCGTGACGTCATATCGGAGTTGTACGCGGCCTTCTGCTTGTACATCTGCACGAGCGCACGCAGTTTCGTGTGCTCTTCGTCCCATCGCCGACGCTGCTCGTCGAGGCGTTCGAACCGGCGCTCGCGGGCAGCACGGTGGGTACCGAAGCCGCCGCTGTGTGTCCACGCCGTGTTACCGGCCGAACCCAGTTCGAGCGTGACGATCGCTGTCGCGGCGCGAGCGAGCAGTTCTCGGTCGTGACTGATGAACAGGATGCTCTTGTCCGACTCGATCATGCGTTCCTCGAGCCAGCGTTTGCCGGGCACGTCGAGGAAGTTGTCGGGCTCATCGAGCAGCAGCAGCTCGTCGGGTCCGCGTAGCAGCGCCTCCAGCGCAAGACGCTTCTGCTCGCCGCCCGAGAGGGAGGAGACCGTGCGGTCCTGGCAGCGTTCGAAGGGCATCCCGAGTGCCGCGACGGTACAGACGTCCCACAGCACTTCTTGATCGTAGCCGCCCGCGTCACCCCATGCCGCCAGCGCGTCGGCGAATTTCAGTTGCGATTCGGTCGATCCCTCTTGCTCCATGAGGCCGGTCGCGTGCGCAAGGCGCTGCGCTGCAGACCGGATGCGCGGAGGAGCCACCCCGAGCAGCAGTTCGTGCACCGTTCCGCCGACGATGAACTGGGGCATGACGCCCAAATTTCCGTCCCTGGCGACAGCGCCGTCATCCGGCGTTAACTCGCCCGTGATGATCTTCGTCAGCGTCGTCTTACCTGCGCCGTTGGCGCCGATGAGGGCGACGCGCTGCCCTTCACCGACGCGAAAGGAGACGTCGCGCAGCAGGGGTCGGCCGTCCGGCAGCGTGAAGTGCACTCCGGCGACGTCGATGTGGGGCATTGGGCCAACGTATCACATGCGTGATAAATGAAGCTGCGGCCCGGGCGGCCGCGAGTACGGGGGCACCCTGGACGTATCGCGGTCTGCCGGAACCTGCGCAGATTCGCGCGTTCCCTACACTGTGGTCGCTCGTACGCGCTGGCGCGCAGCGATGCGCCGCACAAGTTTCTCGGCCTCGACGATGAGCAGCACGCTCGAACCGATCGCGAAGCACAACAGCCACTCGCCAACACTGAGAGTGGTGAGGCCCAGGAGTGCGGCCGCCGCGGGCCATACCGTGAGCCCCCACTGGATGAATAGCGCGATGATCGCCGAGATCAGCAGGAACGGGTTGCCGAAGGGGTTCAGTGTGAACAGCGACTTCCGTTCGGCGCGAGCGCTGAACACCTGGAAGAAGTTGAACATCACCATGGTGATGAGGGCGAGCGTGCGGCAGTGCTCGAGACTCAGCTCAGCTTCGTGCGCCAGGCGGTAGACGAGCAGCGTCCCCATGCCCATCCACGTGCCGGTGATCACGGTTCGCAGCCACATGGTGCGATTCAGTACGCCTTCACCGTGCGGTCGTGGGGTCTGCTCCAATTCGTCGCCCTCGCCCTTCTCGAATGCGAGAGCGATGTCCTGCACGCCGTTCGTCACGACGTTCATGATCAGCAGCACGACGGGAAGGAAGATCAGCGGCAGCTCCGTGAAGGTGTTCACGGCAACGGCGATGAGGGCAGCCAATCCGTTCGACAGCAGGAAGAACGTCGCCTTCCGAATCGACGAGAACGTCACGCGGCCCTGCCGGACGGCGTCGACGATCGTCACGAAGTTGTCGTCGGTGAGCACGACATCCGCAGATTCCCGAGCGACATCCGTGCCGGAAGCGCCCATCGCGACGCCGATCGACGCGGCCTTCAGCGCCGGCGCGTCGTTGACGCCGTCACCGGTCACGGCGACGATGTTCCCCGTGGTCTGCAGCACTTTGACGATGCGGAGCTTGTCCCGCGGGCTCATGCGCGCCGCAACGGCGGTCTCCGGCAGTAGCTCGAGCAGTTCGAGGTCGCTGAGCTCGCGCATCGCCGCTCCGGTCAGCGGCTCGCGTTCTCCACGGAGCCCGAGTCGCTCGCTGATCGCGGCGGCCGTCGTGGGGTGGTCACCGGTGATCATCATGACCTGGATGCCCGCGCTCTGGCACTCCGCGATCGCCGTTTCGACGCCCGGGCGCGGCGGATCGAGCATCCCTTGCAGGCCCGTCAGCGTCAGACCCTCTGGCGTCGGCAGTTCCTCGGCTTCCGGGAGTTTGTCGAGTCTGGCGTGTGCAGTGGCGATAACACGCAGCCCCTGCTTCGCCATGGACGACAGCGTTCGCTCGACCGCATCCCGATCCAGTGGCGCCACGATGCCTTCGCGGCCGACTGCCATCGACGAACTGAAACCCGCGATCCGTTCGGGCGAGCCCTTCACGTGCAGTACGTATGCGTCGCCCTCGCGCACCAGGGTCTGCGAGTAGGCGAGATCGGGTTCGTAGGGCATTACCGCAACCGGATCCGCACTCCGTTCCGCAGGTGTGAGTGCGCCGAGCGAGAGTGCTGCGGTTCCCATGGCCACGTCCACGGCATCGCCGAGGAGCTGCATCTCGTCTTCGGGAAGCGGCGTGGCGTCGTTCGTGAGCCCGCCGGTGCGAAGAGACGACCGCTGGGGTTCGGTCAGCGGGGTCGTGTCCGCGCTCGCCCCGGCGACGTCGAGAATCGAGCCGTCTGGCGTCCAGAGCTGTTCCACTGTCATGCGATTGACGGTGAGTGTGCCGGTCTTGTCGGAACCGATCACGTTGGTCGACCCTAGGGTTTCGACGCTGTGCAGCCGACGGACGACTGCATTGTGTCTCGCCATTCGGGAAATGCCGACGCCCATGGCAATGGACAGGACGACCGGCAGCGCTTCCGGCATGGCCGAGACGACGAGCGCGACCGTGGTCCTGAACGTCTCGCTGAGCGTGGCACCCATGATGAGGCTCGCCGCGAAGATCAGCACCCCTACCGCCACGATCGCCGCCCCGATGAACTTCTCGAGGCGGTCGGTGAGCATCTGCAGCGGCGTCTTCGTCGTTTCGGTCTGCACGAGCTCGGCGATGGAACCGAGCTCAGTACGATCTCCCGTTGCGACGACCAGCCCGGTGCCGCGGCCCGACACCACGAGCGTTCCCGAGAAACCCATGTTCGTACGGTCGCCGATACCCGCGTCCTCTTCGATCGCGCCTTCGGTCTTCGTGACCGGCAGCACCTCTCCGGTCAGCATCGATTCGTCGATCTGCAGGCCGTTGACCGACTCCATGCGCAGATCGGCTGGAACCCTGTCGCCCGATTCCAGACGCACGACATCGCCGGGCACGAGCTCGCCGGCGGGGATGCGGTGCACAGCTCCGCCACGCACGACGACGGCCTCCGGAGAGGTGAGGCTTTGCAGTGCTCGAACATCCGACTCGGCCTTGCGTGCCTGCCAGAACCCGATCGACCCGTTCAGCACGAGCACGAGCAGAATGACGGCGACGTCGAACCATTCCCGTTGGAAAGCGGTGATGGCCGCGGCGACCGCGAGGAAGAGCACCATGGGAGAGCGGAACTGCGCGGTCAGCGTGACGAACCAGGGGTCGCGATCAGCGGCTGCGAGCTCATTCGGCCCCAACTGCGCCAGTCGAGCGGCTGCCTCCGCGTCGCTCAGCCCACCCGGCGGAGCATCGACGCGATCACGGCATTGACTCGCCTCGAGGCTGTGCCAGGGAGGTCCGGGATCGTTGACGGGGACGTTGGTTCCGGCGGTTTCAGAACGTGGCACGCTCACTTCTCGATTCGGTCGACGCTCCGGATGATCTATGTCTCCAGTCTATTCGAGCCGTTTTCACGATCGCACCCGTGCGACTGGCCGGTTCGCGGGTGCGAAGCGGTGCAGCACAGGTGCCGGCAGCGCGGACGAACGCTTTTTTCGAGTTCCGCGCCAACCGGTGCGGCTAGTCTGAAGGACATGGATTATCGCCCGGCCTCCTACGCTGTTATCGTCAACGAACGTCGCGAGATCCTGCTATCGCACTGGATCGGCGGGCACTGGACGCTCCCGGGTGGCGGCATGGACCCTGGCGAGCATCCCGAAGATGCCTGCTCCCGAGAAATCACGGAAGAGACCGGGTACAAAGGAAAACTCACGGGCCTGATAGGTGTGAACTCGCACGTGATCCCCGGTAAGCACCGAACGAGCGGAACCGACGATCTGCAGATCCTCCAGTTCGTGTACACGGCGGAGATCGTCGGAGGCGCGATGGAAGTCGAGGTCGACGGCTCGACCGACGATGTCGGCTGGTTCCCGCTGCATGAGGTACCTGACCTCGATCACTCGTACCTGCTGTCGTTCGCTCTAGGACGTTACCGAGCCGCCAGTCCGGGCCAGCCGCTCGCCGCGCGCTAGCGCTGCACAGCCTCCCCACACTCCAATGGGTGCGAAAAACTTCGAAGAATGACGGTCATTCTTCGAAGTTTTTCGCACCCTGCGGAGGGCAAGAGGGACGCCACGAACGGGCGTCCCTCTCCTGAGCGTTGTGCAGCGCTAGTTCGCTGCTGATTCTGACTGCGCGACGGGTTCGATTTCGTCAGTGTCGGGAATCCAGAGGTCGTCATCGGCGCGGAGCGTCTGCCAGGCAGCGTACGCCGCTCCTGCTACGGCGACGACGCCGACGCCGATCAGCACCCACTGGCCGGCCGACGGCCCGCGCCGTGCGCGCTTGGCGGGCTCGATCTCGGGGACCCGCGCGTACTTCTCGACGTTCGAGATGGCCTCCTTGACCCGCTTGTCCTTCGCGATCTGCGTCATGGCCGCGAACGAGCCGAGGCCACCGGCGATGGCGGGAACGACCGTGCGGTTCCAGCCCTTGGTGAGGCCGGAGAGCGTGTTGCGGCCGCTGTCGACGCCGCGCTGCGCGTAACGGCGAGCTTCAGGGATAACCGACTCGCGACCGTACTCGCCGGCCTGGTGCGCTGCCGAACGGGCCAGCACGCCTGCACGTCGATTGACGGCAATCTGCTCCCTCTTCAGCTTGTCGGCCTGCTTCTGGAGCTTCTTGATCTGCTTCTTGCGCTTCCGCGTTGGGGCGAGTGACATTAGGACCTCCGATCGAACCTACGCACATCATCTTGTCACGTTCTGCTGTGCATCACATATGGGGGTGTGGATTTTCGCTGATGTCGAACGTTTCAGAGCCGCTTCGACGACTATCCCTGTGGGAGGATGACAGTATGCCTACTCACACTGCAGTTGCAACCATCCGCACAAATCACGGTGACATCGTCGTGAATCTTTTCGGCGACCACGCACCGAAGACCGTGCAGAACTTCGTCGGTCTCGCGACCGGTGAGCAAAGCTGGGTTCACCCGGAGTCCGGCGAGAAGATGGAGACGCCCCTCTACGACGGTGTCATCTTCCACCGCATCATCAAGCAGTTCATGCTGCAGGGCGGCGACCCGCTCGGCCAG
>DXDC01000176.1 GCA_019115685.1 Candidatus Agrococcus pullicola | reverse complement strand
CCCTTGCGCCCCGTCGGGCGAGGCAGCATCGACTCGATCAACGCCCACTGACCATCCGACAACACCTGAAACCGTGACATAGCCACAGGCTCTCAGCGCACCGCCGAATCATTTGTCAGACACGCCCTAGCGCCGTTCGCGCGGCTACGGGGCCCGCCGCCCCGCGTCGACTTCCATCCGAGCCCGCGGCGCGCGACTTGCCATGACCCGGGACGGGTCGCCGTTTTCGCGCACCCACTGTGCGCATCGCAAGAAGGATTCACGTGCTCACCCCTCCTCAAGCTCCTGCGCGTTCGCGCGCCCAAATCACCGCCACCGGCCTGTCCATCGCGCTCGGGGGCAACCGGATCTTCAACGAGGTCGACGTCACCGTAACGCCGGGCTCCCGTATCGCTATCGTGGGAGAGAACGGCCGCGGTAAGACCACGCTTCTCCATTCGCTCGCCGGCACGGTACAGCCGGATGCGGGCACAGTCACCCGCATCGGCACGATCGGCATCGCCGAGCAGGAGATGGCGAGCGAAGAAGGGCGTACCGTCGGAGACGCCGTCTCGGCATCCATCGCGGCGTCTCTCACCGCCCTCGCTGCGCTCGACGAAGCGAGTCTCGCCCTCGCTGACGCAACGCCGACCGCAGCGGACACCTACGCTGCCGCACTCGAACGGGCCGAGGCTCTGGATGCCTGGGATGCCGAGCGACGCGTCGACCTCGCCCTGCAGGCTTTGAAGGCCGAAAGCGAACGGTCACGCACTCTGGCATCCCTTTCGGTCGGGCAGCGTTATCGCGTGCGGCTCGCGTGTCTGCTTGGCGGCGACACCGACTTCCTGCTGCTGGACGAACCTACGAACCATCTCGATCGTGCCGGCCTGGGCTTCATGACGGAACGTCTACGGACATGGCGCGGAGGCGTTGTCGTAGTCAGCCACGATCGCGCACTGCTCGACGACGTCGCCGAGACCTTCATCGATCTCGACCCGACCTACGACGACCGGGTACGCATCTACGGCGGCGGCTACGAGGGCTATCGTGCCGGTAGGCTCGCGGAGCGCGAGCGATGGGAGCAGGAGTACGAACGTCAACGCGCTGAGCGATCGCGGCTTCAGGATGCGCTCAGCAGCGCTCAGAACCGCCTGGTGTCCGGATGGCGGCCGGAGAAGGGGTCGAACAAGCACGGGCGAGCCACGAGGGCGCCTGGGCTCGTACAGAGCGTCCACCGGCGCGCATCCGCTCTGGAGGAGCACGCGGTCACCGTGCCCGCTCCCCCGCTGGAGCTGCGTTTCCCCGATCTGCCGGGCCGCGCGGGCGCAACGCTCCTGACCGCCGAACACGTCGCCGTGGATGCGCGACTCGAGCATTCGGTCACGCTACGTCTGACGGGCGGATCCAAGCTCGTCGTGACGGGCAGGAACGGCGCAGGCAAGTCGACCCTGCTCAGTGTGCTTGCGGGCGAACTGGCACCCACCGGCGGGCACGTCCACCGCTCGGCCTCGTGCAGGCTGTCGTTCCTTCGCCAGGAGAGCGATCTGCCGTCCGATCGCCGCGTAAACGACTGGTATGAATCGACCATCGACGCGCTCGGCTTGCACCACGGAGGAACGCAGCGCGCCACGCTCGGTCTCTCCGCTCTGGGGCTCCTCACTGCCAGGGAAACCGGCAAGCGTATCGGAGAACTGTCGATCGGCCAGCAGCGTCGTCTCGATCTTGCGCTGGCGATCGCCGCACGACCCAGTGTGCTGCTGCTCGACGAGCCCACGAATCATCTGTCGATCGCGCTCGTCGAAGAGCTGACGGAGGCGTTGCGCTCCACACGAGCAGCCGTCGTCGTCTCGAGCCACGACCGTCAGTGGTTGCGGGACACTGCCGATTGGCCACGGCTCGAGCTGCCGAAGTGAGCCACGGATGCCCGGTTCGCCAACTCCGTGCGGACACGCCGGACGAGCATCCAACCCTGCCCCGCCGGCTGACGCTCCGCGCGGCGCTCGCCGCGGCTTCCAGAGCACAGAACAGCGTCATCGGCTCTCAGACTCGCCCGGTACGCTCAGAAGCCCACGGTCCACACACTGCAAGGAGGCCACCCCGGTGACCGACCTCGATGGTCTCGCAGTTGCAGCGATCAGCGCATCGCCGTTTCCTTACGATCGGGCAGCGCCGGTCGCTGAGGCTGTCGTGCGTTTCAAACGCGCGGGCCTTCGAGCGCTTCGCGAACGACTCGAGCCTGCCGGCGAAGACGATCCGCTGTTTGCGTCTGCACTGTTGAGCCTGCCAGACCGTCTCAGCAGGATGGCCCGCAGACAGCTGAGGAAGGTCGACGACTCCGACGACCAATCGGAAACGAGCCGCCTGGAGTTCGCCAGCGTGTACGTGCTGCTGAAACTCCTGCGCGTCGGAGGTGTTGTGAGCGACGACTGTCTACGGCAGGCGATCGAGACGGCGCAGCATCCCATGGAAGTCCCTGCGCTCCAGCGCGCCCGTGTGTTCGGGTTCCTGGCGGAGCACGAGGTCGAGGCCGCGGAACGCGAAGCCGAGTCTCCGCACCTCGACGGCCGCAACTGGGCAGCGTGGCGCGCCATCGGTGAATACCACGCGGAGCACGGCAACGAGGGCGCGTTCTTGACCCTCTGGCCGAAGTTCGATGCCCGACAGAAGAAGGAATGGATCGAACGGATGCGGCAGTCTGCCGTCGAGGGCGCCAGCCGGCACCATGGGTGGCCGGCGGGAGTTCGGTTGGCTCGGCATCGCCGTATCGCGACCAAGAGCAACGCCGACCTCATGCTGAAGACCGCTCTGCAGCCGTTGACTCAGAGCAAGACGACGAGCGAGCTCGATCAGCTCATCGCATCAACCGACGAATTCGCCGATCTGCCGGAAGCGTGGCGACTCGTGTCACTGGTCGATGCGATGCTCACGCACCCGCAGGATCCCGTATCGCAGGCAGACCATCCCGAGTTGGAGGGCATCCTCGACCGAATCATCGCGCTCGATCCGACCGAGTCAAAGGAACAGTCGCGCCTGCGGGACTACGCGCTCAGCAAGACCTGGCCGCTCATCGGCCAGGAGGCGACCCTGCGCAGGATGCGATCTGCTATCCGTGCCCCCATGCTGCGCAACGAGTACGACCGGCTGCGCGACGTCGCTCCCGACTAGCGCCGTTGCGTCTCCCTGCCTGCCTACTCGGTCTACTTTTTCGGCCCGGACGCTCGTCCGTGCGCGTCACCAGAGTGAGGGCAGGGATGCCCGGCTCCGCTCCTCGAGGTAGCAGGTTGCGCACAAGGACTCATAGGTCACGAGTTCGCCGTCGATCGCCACTTGATCGCCTTCGAACACGAACCGATCATCCACACGACGTCCGTTGAACATCGCCTTGCGACCGCAGCGGCAGATCGTCTTCAGTTCTTCCAGCGAGTGCGCGAGTTCGAGCAGGCGTGCTGAACCGGGGAAGGCTTTGGTCTGGAAGTCAGTGCGGATGCCGTAGGCGAGCACGGGGACGCCCTGCAGCACCGCGATCTCCAATAGCTCGTCAATCTGTCCCGGCTGCAGGAACTGCGCCTCATCGAACAGCAGGCAAGCAACCGGCTCGGGCTCTTCACGACCGCGCGAGGCGTCGGATTGGGCCGCAAACTACGCCACAGTAGCTACGGGTCGGTGCCCATGCCAATCAGTAGCACCCTGAAATGCCTCACCCACCGACAACACGAGATCTTCTGCCCCGGGCGGACCGTTGACAAGCATGCCGACCGGACTGTGTCGGGCGAATCCAATGGGGACATTGAGCGAGGGGCCACGCGCAAGACACCACGGACGCGTAAATTCAGTCAAACTCGGTTTGCCGGCAACCCGCGGCATCACTCGGATCATCGGTGCAGATATGGGCACAGTGGGGGTCACGACGACATCGACCCTCTGGAAAGTTTGCGCGAGCGTGCTTCGCCATCGCTGTGCCCACTCGAGGCTCCGGGAGTAGGCAGTGCCGGTTGTCTCCCTTCCTTGAACTAGCCGCCGGGTGAGTTCCTCACCGAAAAACTCGGGGTGCGCT
>DXDC01000175.1 GCA_019115685.1 Candidatus Agrococcus pullicola | reverse complement strand
GATCACCGAGGGTTGGGAAGATGTGCTGACTCGGCTCGAGGAGCGCTTCGACGACTTGAACGAGTAGGCAGGCTCCCGCTGGCGAACTCTCGGCCCTGGGTGAACTCTGAGGCCCGGGCGAGCTCTGAGTCTTGGGCGAGCTCTGAGTCTTGGGCGGACGCTCAGCCTTTGGCAAGCTCTGAGCCTTGGGCGAACTCCTCCGTGCCATTCGTCGATGCATGAACCATCGATTCAGCTCGTGTGTCGCGATTCGGGAAACGCCTATTGAGCATGCTGCTGGGTAGGCATTTCCCTAATAGTGGCGTCGCCCTGATTCGGGAAACGCCTATTGAGCATGCTGCTGGGTAGGCATTTCCCGAATAGTTGTCCGGGGCGGTCTCGGGTGACGGAACAGACATGGTCGAACGGGATGCCCTCGTGAGCGAGCATCCGTTGGTCCGGCGTGGAGCGCTGTCGGCAGATGGGCGTAGCCTGGGAGAGTTGTCCGCCGTGCGTGTTCGCGTTCGGTGGTGAGCGAGGAGGCATTTTGACAACCGCAATTCTGAACGCGCTGGTTTCACCCGTCGCCGGCGCACCGTTTACCGGAACCGTCCTGATCGAAGACGGCCGCATCGCAGCGGCGGGGACCGACGTTTCCGTACCCGCAGACGCGACGACGATCGACGCGGAGGGCGCGCACCTCACGCCGGGTCTTGTCGACGCCCACGTGCACCTCGGCGTGCACCCGGAAGGCGACGGCATGGGCGCGTCCGACACCAACGAGATGACCGGCGTCAACCAGGCGGCAGTCCGCACGATCGATGCGATCGATCCGCTCGAAGAAGGATGGGACGCGGCGCTGGCGGGCGGGGTCACAACCGTGAACGTCAATCCCGGTTCCGGCAACCCGGTCGGCGGACTTGCCACGACGCTCCGCACCTTCGGCCGCATCGTCGACCGTATGGTGCTGCGCGAGCCGGCCGGCCTGAAATCGGCACTGGGCGAGAACCCCAAGCGCGTCTACGGCGAGAAGAAGCAGACGCCGTCGACCAGGCTCGGTACCGCGAAGGTCATTCGTGAGGCGTTCGTCGCCGCCCAGAACTACATGGCGAAGCAGGAGCAGGCGGAGGCGGACGGCAAGCCGTTCGATCGGGATCTGACGAACGAAGCGCTCGCGAAGGTGCTGCGGCGCGAGATTCCCTGGCGCCAGCACTGCCACCGAGCGGATGACGTCGTCACCGCCGTCCGGCTGGCGGACGAATTCGGGTACGAGCTCGTCATCGACCACGGCACGGAGGCGCACCTGGTGGCCGACCTGCTCGCCGAGAAGGGTATCCCCGTGCTGATAGGCCCGCTCTTCACGTCGAAGTCGAAGATGGAGGTTCGCGGTCGCTCGATCGGCAACCCCGCGAAGCTGGCCGCGGCGGGCGTCGAAATCTCGTTGATCACGGATCACCCGGTCATCCCGATCTCGTTCCACGTGCACCAGGCCAGTCTGGCCATGCGCGAGGGGCTCGATCGCGAGACAGCGCTGCGAGCGATCACACTGAACCCGGCGAAAGTGCTAGGGGTGGATGCCGAGGTCGGGTCCATCGAGGTCGGCAAGCGGGCCGACCTGGTGCTCTGGAGCGGCGACTGGGCAGATGCCATGGCGCGGCCGACCCGGGTCTGGATCGACGGGCGGCAGGTCTTCGAGCTCGACCAGGAGACCCGCCAGGAACTCGTCGCTTCCCGCGAACTCGAGACTGCAGTAGAGCACGACGTTGAGTAAGGGCAGACGAGTCGCCATCATTCTGGCGCTCGGTCTGCTCACGGGGCTCGGTCCGTTCACGATCGACATGTACCTGCCCGCATTCCCACAACTGCGGGAAGAGTTCAGCGTTGCCGACGGGCAGGTGCAGCTGACCCTCGCCGCAACAACGCTCGGGTTCGCCATGGGGCAGCTGTTCGTCGGGCCGCTCAGCGATCGCGTCGGCAGGCGGTGGCCGCTGCTCGGTGCGAACGCGCTGCACGTAGCGGCGTCGATCGGTGTCGCGCTGGCTCCGACCATCGAAGTGCTGTCGCTGCTGCGCGTCTTCCAGGGGCTCGGGGCCGCCGGCGGCGCCGTTGTCGCGATGGCGATGATCCGTGACCTCTTCTCCGGCAATCAGTTGATCGTGGCCCTGAGTCGCCTCATGCTCGTCATGGGAGCGGCCCCGGTCGTCGCCCCGATCGTGGGCTCGGCACTGTTGACGGTCATCAATTGGCGCGGGATGTTCGTCGTGCTCGCCGCCTACGGCGCGCTGATGATCGTGCTGCAGTTGGTCGTGCTGCGCGAGACCCGTCCGAGAGGCCAGGGGCTCGGAACCGCCGAGCCCTTCTTGCGCCGGTATCAGCGCGTGCTCAGCGACCGTGTCTACGTTGGTGTGCTGCTGCTGGCGCTCGCGAACTGGGGAGGTCTGTTCGCCTACCTTGCCAGCGCATCCCTCGTGCTGCAGGGCGTGTACGGGTTCTCAGAGCTGCAGTTCGGTGCCGTATTCGCAGTGTGCGCTATCGGTGTTGTGACCGGGTCACAGGTATCACCGAAGATCTCGACGAAGTGGGGCCCGCAGGTCACGCTCATCGTTTCGACCGCGTACATGCTCGTGGTCGGCACCACGATGTTCGCTGTCTCACTGACGCACCCGCACGTTGCGGTACTGATCGTGCTGCTATTCGTGTACGAGTTCGGGCTGGGGCTCACGACTCCGGCGATCCAGGCGCTCGGATTGGGGCGTCACGGCCGCGACGCGGGAACTGCCGCGAGCCTGCTCGGTGCGACCGGCATGCTGGGAGCTGCGGCAATCGGCCCCATCATCGGGCTGTTCGCTGTCACGAGCGCGATTCCGATGTCGGGTGCGATCGCCATCTGTGCGCTACTCGCGATCGTCGTGCTCTGGACGATCGTGCGGCCCAGGAGCATCGGCCCGCTCCCTGACGAAGAACCGGGTACGGGCCCCATCAACGTGCGTTCTTAGCCGGACCGCGGCTCGGCGTCTCGACTCCACTATTCGGGAAATGCCTATTCAGCAGCATGCTCGACAGGCGTTTCCCGAATAGCAAGATCCCTACTTATTTGGGAAATGCCCGACCCGCCCCGGGTGTCTACGCGTGCCGTTTCCGTCTCGCGTCGGGGTGATCGGTGGGGGTGCGCAGCGAGCAGGCGATTGCCAGGGCCGCGCATCCTGTCCCTATGAGTACCGCCGCGAAGTTGCCGAGCCCGGAGAGCAGGACGACGGCGACCCCTGTGACCGAGAGCGCGATCATGGCGACAGCTCGCCAGGCAGGCAGCCGGTCGGCGGAGGGAAGACGGATGCGCTCGATGCGCGACAGCGTGGGAGCCGCAGCGACGACGAGCACGATGATCGTCAGCAGCCAAGGGAGCCGCGTCGCCCACCACGCGCCCGAATGCGGTTCGGGGAGCGGCAGCCCCGCCGCCCACATTCCGCCGACGAGCACCATGACGATCGGCATGTGCCAGAGGTACACCGTCATTGCGAGAGGGTTGGCCGCCGATAGAGCACGGATCGCGCGCGGCTCGGCGAGGCGTCGGTCGAGCGCGGGTTTGACGAGTCGGAGCAGGAACCAGTGGGCCACCGCGAGCAACGACAGCACGATGGTTGGAGGATTGAGGTTTGTGATGAGGTCTGCCGACCATGGGCCGAGCGTGACGAGCAAGGCGATGGCTCCGACGGCACCGCCCAACCCCGCGAACAGCGAGCGGCGCGACCAAGCGGACGCCCATCCGTCCTGCAGCGCGAACCCGAGCTGCTGCGCGAACAACCATGCGAAGGCGAGGTTGAGGAAACCGATGCCTTCGATACTGCTGACGAGGCGGGTCACGTCGACCGCGACGATGCCCGCTGCGAGTGCGGCGAGCGTAAGGGCGGGGGCGCGATCGTGCAGGTGCGCCATGGCCGGTACGAGCCCGCTGACGCCCAGGTAGACAGCCAGAAACCAGAGCGGCTGCCCTATGCGGTATCCGGCTTCAGCAGCGAGATCAGGGTTGAGGCCCGAAGCCGTTGCTATGGCGATCACCGTGCCGACCGCGAAGATCATGATCGCCGCGGGGATGAGCAGACGCCCGATGCGGAGGGCCGCATACTGAGTCCAGTGCCCGCCGCGCTCGCGCACCCGCCGCCACTGGGCGAGGGAGGCGAACCCGCCGGCGATGAAGAACATCGGCATGACCTGCAGGATCCAGGTCATGGGCGCGAACCACGCGTTGCCGTGCATTGCGACGGAGGTCGCGAGCGTGCCATCCGCTGCCGGGGATGCCCCGACCATGAGCGCGTGCAGAACAACCACACCCAATAGGCACACGGTGCGGACGGCATCGATCGCTCCGTCTCGCTTGGTGGCAACCGAGGTATTGGCGTCGGCGGTTGCGGCTGGCGCCGGTGTGTACGTGCGACCCGTCAAACCGGAGTGCCGTCGGCCGGGGATCGGCGCGATGTCCAGTGCCATTGCTGCTCCTTGCGTTCGTGATGCTGCGAAGCTACGGGGGAGCAGTGGTGTTGCACATCATGCTGAGGGTGTGAATCGCCCCCTACTAAAGAGTGATTCGTGAACTCGGCGGAGGCGTGAGGGACGCCGGTCGCGTGCTGGACGCGGCGCAGCGTGCGCAGGAAGGGTCTTACGGTTCTGGAAGACGTCGGCATCCATAACCGTCGTTGCCTTCCGGCGAGTCAGCGGTTTGCCGAGACGAGGCCGGATTCGTAGGCCGTGACGACGATCTGCGTGCGATCGCGCAGCGACAGCTTGCTCAGGATGCGTGAGACGTGGGTCTTCACGGTTTGTTCCGAGACGAAGAGCTCGCCGGCGATCTCGGCGTTCGATTTACCGGTTGCGATTTCCCGCATTACGCCGATCTCGCGTTCCGTCAGGGCCGCGATGCGTGCGGTGTCCTGGCGGGGCTCGGGTCGCTGGGCGTAATCGGCGATCAGCCGACTCGTCACGGACGGCGCGAGCAGGGCATCCCCTCCCGCAACTACGCGGACGGCGCTCACGAGATCGTCGGCGCTCGCGTCTTTGAGTACGAACCCGCTTGCTCCGGCGCGAAGAGCGGAGAACACGTACTCGTCGGCGTCGAAGGTCGTGAGGATGATGATGCGTGGATGCTGCATGCCCGGCATCGCGAGCACGGCTCGCGTTGCGTCGAGGCCGTTCATAGTTGGCATGCGGATATCCATCAGGATGACGTCAGGGCTCGTGCGACGGACGAGCTCGACCACCTCATCGCCGTCCGAGGCGGTCGCGACGACCGACAGATCGGTCTGCGAGTCCAGTAGTGCGGCGAATCCTTGACGCACCATTGCCTGATCGTCGACGATCATGACTCGGATTGTGCTCTCGGAGGCAGGCTCGGTCATGATGCCGAACGTAGCACAGCGGCTTTCGGTAGACGGGGGAGAACGGCGGATATCCCTCTCGAGAGTTACTGCGGATTCGGCCGGCAGGGTGAGGACTTGACACGGCCGGTTCGGCAAAGTGAAGGTCTCGCAAGACGCGCGCCCAGCAATACGCGACGTTGGGGCACAAAGGGCCCAGGTGCAGTGCGGGGATGTTGGTGAGAAGGTAGGAGACAATCGACATGATGGATAGCGAAGCAGAACCCCGCAGCGCGAAGCGTTCGCGCAATGGCATCATCGCACGCCTTGGACGCGACAGTGCGTACGTGTTTCCCGGATTCTTCATTGCGATCGCGTCGTTCGTGACTCTGCTGGCGATGTTCGCAGTCGGCGTCAGCACAATCATTATTTGGGTCGGGGCGCTCATATTGCCGCTGACGCTCGTGGTAGCCAGCGGCTTCGCCGATGGTTCGAGAGCGCGGTTGCGTGCTTGGGGTGTGGATTTCGAGCCGGTGCGATACCGACAGCGTGATCCAGGGTTTGCGGGATGGCTTCGGCTGCTCACTGACGCACGCCGCTGGCTCGATTTCGTCTTCGAGCTCCTGATCGCCTTCCCGCTGCGAACTATCACGTTCTCCATTGCGATCTCGTGGTGGGGAATCATGTTGGGGGGCTTGACGTACGCTCTGTGGGGGTGGTCGCTTCCGACACGGGACATGGTGCCGCACTGGCTGCTCGATGGCATGAGCAACGGCGCTATCCCCGCGGAGATCTCTCGCAGCTATCCGGTCGAGGTTGGTTTCTACGTGATTATCGGCGCGGTCGCGCTCGTGACGCTGCCGTTCGTGATGCGCGGGCTGGCGCGGCTGGATGCGATGATCGCGAGAGCGGCGCTGACGAACGGTATGGAATCGTCCGGCATCGCGAGCGCCATTCGCCCCCGGACGCCGCAGCCCGAGCAGGATGGGCGGCCGGGGAGTCCTTCGCGGCGCCCGTCGAATGCTTCGCCGAACCGGCAGGCGCCCGCACGAACTGCCTCGACTGAGAGAGATTTGCTGGCGGGATCGTCGGGAATGAGTGTTGTGACGAGCGCCGTCTCTCCGACGGGGTGGGCGTGGATTGTCGCCGGGCTGATCGCGGTGACCACGGTCGTCATCAGTTGGCCTTTGCTGGCCACTGTGCATGGTTTGACCGTGATTGCGGCCATGATCTTGGCCATCATGCAGGCGTCTGCCGTGCTGCTAGCGGTGCGTTGGCCCTGGGTGGGGCTCGCTGTTTTGGCGGCGACGATGATCGGAACGCCGTTGATGGTGGCGGGTGGCGGCGAGACGTCAATGCCGGTGCCGGTCATAACGATGATCGTGCACTTCCTGCTGTTGGCGCTGGTCACGATGCGTAACGGCTGGCGGTGGGGCGCTGGCTACTGGCTCGCAGGAGCCGCGGCCCCTATTGGTGCGCTGCTCGTTGTGGGAGAGCTGCCGCTATTCTCGGCAGCTGACAGCGGTGACGCGTTGATCGAGAGTGCGATGACGAATCTCATCGTCCTTGCCAGCGTTGGCGGGGGCGTCTTCGCGGTATCGTCATCGTTGCGGCAGCTGCTCCTGGGCAGAGCCGCGCTTAGGCAAGAGCGCGAACTCAGTGCTGAGGAGATCGCGAAACGCCAGGAGCTCGAGGAGCGCAACCGCATCGCTCAGGAACTGCACGATGTCGTCGCTCACTCGATGTCGGTTATCGGAGTGCAGGCGACGACGGCGAAGTATCGACTCGAGGGGCTCGACGAAAGGGTAACCGACGAGTTCGAATCGATGGGTGACGCCTCCAGGCGCGCTCTGACGGAGATGCGGGGTCTCCTCAGCCTGCTGCGCACGGGAGATGACGCTCCTCTGGCACCGCAACCTGACCTCGCTCAGATCAACACATTGATCGAGGCCACGCGATATTCGGGCGCAACGATCGGTTTTCGAGTCGGTGACGAGCCTGCCTCGCCGCGGGTTCTCGCTCCTATCATTGCCTCGGTGCCGTCGGCGACCGGTCTGACCGCGTACCGCACGGTGCAGGAGGCGCTCAGCAACGCGCTGCGGCATTCTCCGGGCGCTGATATCGATGTACGACTGGATACGGACAATGGTGCACTGCGCATCCGCGTCATCAACGGCATACCCGATCAGGCGTTGGTCGGCCGAGACTCGTCCGGCTCTGGGCTGGGGCTCAGCGGAATCCGGGATCGCGTGGAGGCGCTGGGAGGGTCGGTGTCGGCCGGGCCGATTGAAGAGGGCGGCTATGAGCTGAGCGCGACGCTACCGATCGGGTAGTCGTTCACGCTCACGGGCCCTATATTTACGGGGTGACCGTAATCGCATCCCCGCAGCAGGCGTCTCCGTGGCGGCGGCTCATCGCGTCGAGCGCCCCACCCCGCTTCGTCGGGCTTGACATCGCGAGAGGGCTCGCGGTCATCGGGATGATCGCCGCGCATGTCGCCGAACCCGGCCCCGGTTTCCGCTGGAGCGATCTCTCGTCATGGGCTGACCTGGTCAACGGACGACCCTCGATCCTGTTCGCCCTGCTCGCCGGGATCTCGATCGCACTGATGACGGGGCGTGTGCAGCGCCCGACCAGTGAGCAGATGCCGCGCATCCGGCTGCAACTGATCGGCCGGGGGATCACGATCTTCATCATCGGGCTTCTGCTCGAGCAGTTGGGCACGAGCGTGCTCATCATTCTGACGCTGTACGGGATCCTCTACGTAGTCGCTCTGCCGTTCGTGCGTGCGAGACGCCGCACGCTCGTGCTCTGGTCTGCGGGGCTGGCGCTGCTCGGCCCGGCACTGCTCGTGCTCGTGCAGGTTGTGACGCTGGAGCCTTACGCATCCGGCCTCGGGTTGGTCGTGCAGACCGTGTATTCGCTGCCGGTGTGGGTAGCGCTGATGCTCGCGGGCCTTGCGATCGGCAGGTCGGATCTCAGGCGCTGGATGACGGCCGCGACCGTGCTCGGCGTCGGGCTCGTGCTGAGCGCTGTCGGCTACGGGGCGGGCGCCGCGTATGAAGCCGCGGACGGCCCTACGGCAGGGTGGGAGGAACCGGTCGATGGCATCGAAACCGTCGCCCCGTACGATCCGGGCGTCGAACTCCTGCCCGGCGAAGATGTCGAGCTCACCGGCATGGAGTGCGAGGTCTACGACGACGGGTGGACGATGTGCGCTCCGGAGGGTGAGCTAAACACCGAATACGACGAGGCCGAAGAGTACGAATCGTGGTCCGCGTCCGGTTGGGATGCGTACTCGGACGCCGTCGCGGGCGCCGGCCTGGCAGACCGCCTCCTGGATGCGCTGCTCGATTCGAGCCCACACAGCGGCGGTTCCGCGGAGGTCGTCGGTTCCGGTGGATTCGCCATGGCCCTCGTCGGACTCTTGCTCCTGACGGGGCGCTGGCTGCGGTGGCCGCTCATCCCCATCGCGGCAGTGGGGGCGATGCCGCTGACGGCCTACTCGGCGCAAATCGTGGCGATCTTCGTCATCGGCGGCCCCGGCGGCTACATTGAGGACACCGGCGTGTTCTGGGCGACCACTGCTGGTCTGCTCGCCGGATGCACGCTCTGGATCGCATTCTTCGGCCGCGGGCCGTTGGAACGTGTTACGAAGTGGGTCGGGGATCGGATGGCGCGCGGGTAAGCGCGGCTTCCCGACCGTGTGGTCGCGCGGTCGATGCGGGAGGTGCTCACCCGTATGCCGGAGGCTTCGTGCGCGGCATCCGTCGGACGAGTCGGATCGAACGATCAGTTTCTACTTGTAAGTTGATCTTCATGGAGCCGATGAGCAGCGCGATGCAGCGGGTCACACATGCAGGGTCGGACCATTCCCCCGTGGCACGGTATCGGCACTGCGCACGACACCGTAGGCAAAACCCGGCCGACGAGCACTAGTGCGAATCGCTACGTGGGTCTATGCTGCGGGGCTGAGCCTCAGCGGTGCCGTCAACGCGCTGATGGGTATGAACGGGTTTCGCAGAGACGCGCTGCGAGGGGTTCCTGACGCCCAACCCTTATGGCTGGAGTGGTTGATGCTCGGGCTCGGGCTCGGTGTGCTGCTGCTCGCCGTGCTGGGCACATATGCTCTTTACGCCTCCTCGCGACCTTGGCAGCGTCGCCGCAAGGGCAGCCTTGTTCCCATCGGATTCGGATGGGCTGTTGCCGGGTTCGTCTCGGCGCCGGTCGTGCTGCTCGGGATTTTTGGTGTGGAGATCGGGCGATACAGCCAACTTGACGTCGAAGGCGACCGAACCTGGGGCACGGGAACCTGGTTGATTTTCTGGTTGCCGTTCGCGGCTTGTGCCGCGCTCTTCGTCGTCGGCATCATCGTCTTCTTCCTCGGGCTCAGGCAGTACCGCGCCGACTCTGGCCCCGTTCGAGGGTTCGGTGCATCCCTCATGGGGCTTCCGCGACTGAAAGGACGGATCATCGCGCTTGAACCGTCCGGCAACGAGGACGGTCTCGATCGAATCGTGGTTGAGACAGCCAACCGAGACGGCCTGCTGCATATCGTGTGCGTCACCGACAACGCCGGGCGGAACGGCTGGATGGTCGACCCGCGGAAGAAGGCGAAAGTGCGGCTGGTCAACAACTCGAGGCGCCCCGGTGACCCAGCGGCCTGGCTGGTGTGGGTGAGCACCTGGCGTCGTCTGACGGGCGTGCTGCTGCAGTCAAGACAAGTGCTGCTCGTAGGTCAGCCGGCCCCTCAGAACGGGCCGGGGTATCCAGGCTCGGGGCACCCTGGTCCGGGGTACGTCA
Organism: Candidatus Agrococcus pullicola; assembly: GCA_019115685.1. Taxonomy (GTDB): domain Bacteria; phylum Actinomycetota; class Actinomycetes; order Actinomycetales; family Microbacteriaceae; genus Agrococcus; species Agrococcus pullicola. The sequence goes on along the minus strand of DXDC01000175.1, from coordinate 4,488 downwards.
CCGGGCCGGGGAATGGTGACGTGATCGTCTGATCCCTGTGGCGTGGTCGAACGGCCGGCGCCCACGCGGGCCGCCGTTCGGAGCATTCGGCGCCGACCCGTGCATGAGCCGTTCGTGCCCTTCGAGATGTCGCGCGCTCAGCTCGCCGAGTCCAGGATTGTTCTCGCCGCTTCGTAGCCCTCCAGGGCGGCCTCCTCGAGCCCGCGGGGGCCGTCGAGATCGCCTACGCGAATGCCTTTCGCCAGTTGCGGATCGTGCCGGGGAGTGCGTCCGTGGGCTATGACCACGGTGGTGACCCCGTCCGGCAACGCACGCAGGCGGTCCGAGAACGAACCGCGCAGGACGACGCGGTCATCGACGACATCCGCCTGTGTGAACGGCATCACGTCGCATCCGGGTACATCGATCCGCGTCAGGTAGCCGAACCGTTGGTACTGGTGGACGTTCACCGCGGGCTCCGCACCCGCGTAAGCGTAGTGCACGCTCTCGCAGTGTTCGAGGGCGACTTCGACGCAGTCCAGCCCGGTGGGTTCTCCGCCCCAATCGCTGACGAGAACGTGCTCGCCGCGGTATCGCTGCGGGTCCCGCAGAAAGGACCAGGCATCGACCACGGTCACGTCGAGACTGCAAAGGAACTTCTCCTCCAGGAATGGCTTTGCTCCGCGTGCGTCGATAACATCGTCGAAACCCGCGAGGTCTGCATCCGCGGGCACTGACTCGAGTCGCACGTCGATGCCGAGGTTCTGTATCAACGTTTCCTGCCAGCGGCGCCAGGTGGCCCATGTGTACTCGTGATCGGGGGCACTGCCCGCGACCCTGAGCTGGCCTCCGATATCGACGTCGCCCTCGAAAACAGTGACGGCAGCATTCGCACCGGCCAGTTCGGTTGCCGCGGCCAGCCCCGCGACCCCGCCGCCGAGTATCGCCACCCGCTTCCGAACCGCCGGCACCGCATCCCTGTCGCGTCGCACGACCGGCTGGGGCAGATCCACCTCGCGCCCGGTGGCCTGATTCATCGTGCACGCTATCGGTAGTCCCGCGTGGTAGTGCCCGATACAGCCGATATTGCAGCCGGTGCACGGGATGATCGGCTCCCCTTCTCGGGCTTTGCGGACGAGGTGGGGGTCCGCGATCTGCGCGCGCGTCATCCCGACCATATCGGCCAGACCGCGCGAGATCGCCTGCTCTGCATCTGCAATATCGACGACACGCGTCGTCGCCATGACCACGGGTCCGCCAGTAGCGCGCTCGGGAAGGCGAGCGAGAATGCTCTCGGGCATGCTGCGTGGGCGGGGTGCGATGAATGCTCCACCCGAGAACGTCGCCGAGTCGCCCATCGTGTACGAAATGAAGTCGATGGGGAGGCCTTCGGAGACCTGAGTCGCCACCTCCGCGCAGGCGCTTTCGTCAAGCCCGGAATCCGACATCTCGTCGAGCGCGAGCCGGACGCCGACGGCAAGCTCATTGCCGACACGACTACGCACCGCATCGACAACCTCTGTCAGGAACTGCAGTGGATGTTCGGGGCCGAACCTGTCGGTGCGCACGTTGCTCCGGTGCGTAAAGAACTGCGACGGCAGGTACGCATGCGATGACGAAATCTCGATGCCGTCCAGACCCGCTTGCTGCATGTGCGACGCAGCCAGAGCGTATCCTTCGATGATCTCCTCAATCTCGCCCATCTCCAGCGCCCGCGGTTCAACGTGAAAGCGCGTCGTGGGAACCGCGCTCGGGCCAACGGCCGGGCGTCGGGGAGCACTCGCGATTTGCTCGCGACCACCGTGGAAGAGCTGAGTCAGGAGTTTCGTTTCGCTCTCGTGCACGGCGGCGGCGACCTCTGCCATCGCGGCAACGATCTCTGGCAGATATCCCGCGACCGTCTTGGGCGTCAGGAGGCCGGAAGGATGCACGGCCGTCGCTTCCATGACAATGGCTCCGGTGCCTCCGCGTGCCCGTTCACGGTGATAGGCCAGGAATTCCGGTGTCGGCAGGTGATCGCGGATCAGCGTCGTCTGGTGCGCTGATGAGAAGATGCGATTCTGCACGGTCATCGGGCCGATCTGCAGAGGGCTGAATACATTGGGAAGTCGATCGTTGGACACGGTTGAGCTCCTTCGCGGTCACATTGCAAAGCCGGAGTGCGGAATTGCCCAGAAGGCGATGAGTACGATGATTGCCGCGGCGCAGACCGCGATCGTGAACCAGGCCATGCCGTCGGGTTTCTCCGCGAACGTCGTCATCCTCTCGACCGCGGCTATCGGGCCTCCCGCGGCGCCGATCGCAATGCCCATGCCGATGATCGCTGCGATCGTGAACAACACGTACATGATCGTGTCGTTGACGAGCACTCCGCGGGCGCCGCTGATCATCGTGAACAGCGTGTAGGACGCCCAGACGATGATGAGAATCAACCATTGCGGCAGATCGATGAGCTGATTCAGGATGAGGGAGAGGCCGTGGGATTCGGACGCGGTGCACGCTGAAGGTGCTGAATCGGCGTGGCGTGATGCTCAACGGAACAGTCATGGTCATCTCCTTCGATGCCCGTCCACGTGAAGATTGCGTGGGTTAGACCGTGTGGCCAGCAGACCGCTGCGTATGCAGTCCTGCCACCCTTCTATTTACAATATGGGAATATTAACTAATCGAGTGATCGAGGTCAACCCTGATCGCGCAGCATGCGGATGCCGGGTGCTGCTGCCGTCACGTTGCGTCTTTGATCGTTGCCCGCGCTGTTCAAGTGTGCACAGGTCAGAGCGTGATGTCCACGACGGATTCAACGGTTCTGGCGAACATGGCGCGCATGATCGGCGCCTGTTCCTCCACGCGGTCGAGCCCGTGCGACACCGTGTGCACCGTGAGTCCATCGCCCATGGCAACGATCTGCGCTACCGCTTCATCGATGGGGCACCGCAGTTCGCACTCTCCCGCGGCTACCCCTTCGGCAAGGAGTTGCTTGAACACGTATCGCCACGAGTCGTTGACGCGGTCGCGGAGCGCGCGATACTCCTCGGAGTCCACCGATCGGCCCAACAGGTCGATCCAGATCGTTGCACGATTCCACGAATTGCGGAGGCTCACTTCGTCGGCGGCTGCCCGTAGGCGAGTCGTTACAGTGCCAGGGTGCTCAAGGAGCTGGTGGATGCGATCCGTCACGTGCAGCAGCTGGTGTTCGAACGCTTTCCGAATCAATGCGTCTCGCGAGCCGAAATGATGCTGGAGCTTGCCGACGGAGACAGATGCTCTGGTCGCGACATCGCCGTAGGAGATCTGGCGAGATCCCTTCTCTGCAACGAGCTCCATGACGGCCACCAGGATCGGTTCAAGAGCAGAAGGATGCAGTGGCGGCCGGCCGAGTGAAGCCATGCAGCCATTCTATGGAAGGCTCACGGTCACGTTCCGGATCGCGTGCTTCTGTCGCGGGTCGTTCGAGCGTCTGGCCAAGTGGGTCGGCGACCGCATGGCGAGCTGAACCGCTTGGTTTCTTTCGAGAGCCTCGAGTAACCAAGCAGTTCAGCGCATTTCGCCATTTTCCAAGCAGTTCGGGGCAGGTGCGACGGAGGGCGCGGGCGGCAGCGTGTGTTCGCTCGCGGAGGCTTGGCGCATCCGGTGTCGGGCGACGAAGTCGATCAAGAGCCCCAGCGCCATCATGAATACGACGGCGAAGACGGCCGACCAGAACGGGTCGGCAAGCCAGGCGGCGGACGCCGACGCGATCACCAGGCACATGATCGCCCAGAACGAGCCGGCCATGATCGAGAGCAGCAAGAACTTCCTGTAGCGAACGCCGGCCGCACCGGCGACCGAATTCACGGCTACGCGCCCTACGGGGATGTAGCGACCGACGAGCAGGAGTACGGCGGGTGTGGAGTGCATGCGACCCGTTATCCACTCGATCGTTCGGCGCACCCTTGGCCTGAGCATCCAAGCGAATCGGTCGACGCCCACATGCCGTCCGAGTGCGTAGGCGATGGAATCGCCGACAATTGCACCGACGGCGGCCACGACCACGATTGCGGCGATCCAGAACGGTGTACCGTCCGTGGCGATGACGGTGGCGAGCGCGGCGACGACTGTCGATTCGCTCGGCACGGGCGGGAAGAAGCCATCGATGATGCACACGGCGATGATGACGGCGAGCAGCCAGGGAGAGCTCGTGAGCACGGGGATGAAGTCGGTCCAGGCTTCCATTCTGGTGATCGTATGCGACGCTCTGCAGCGTGCACATCACGCTGAAGAATGATCCGGTACCGGTACCCGAGAGTGAGGGCTGGTCGCATCGGGGAGAGGCGAGTCTGGATGATCCCGCCAGTCGAGCCGACATTCATCGCGTTCCCCAACCATTGTGAGTGCAGTGGTCGTGAGTCGCCGAGCGCGGTGTGGCCTATAGGCGACCCTTGACCATTGACCGAATCTGTGTTCGAATTTGGGCATGCGATGGGTAGAACAAATGATCGATAGCGGGCCGAGTCGGGCCGGCAGTCGAGA